>CANNKR010000038.1 GCA_947504615.1 Gemmatimonadota bacterium
AGAGTCCCACCACCGGCCGCGATCTCGTCTCTGTCTCCGCTGACTCCACGGCGTCGCCGGCTTCCTACAGCATTGAGGTCCAGCAACTCGCATCGGCCGAGAAGTTGGGAGGCGCGGTCGTCGCGACCGCGACGACCGCGCTTGGCGTCAACGGGGCATTTGCGCTCAACGGAAAGACCGTCAGTCTTAGCGCCACCGACACACTCACGACGCTCCGAGACAAGGTGAACGCGCTGAACAGTGGCGCGACACCGAGTGGCGTATCCGCATCGATCTTGCGAAGCGGCTCGGGTGCCCGCCTGGTACTGTCATCAAGCCAGACGGGCAGCGCAGGTGTCGAGCTCACCGATGACGCCGGGGGGGCCCTGCAGTTGCTCGGCTTCACGGATGCTACCGTGACATCGAACATCACCGCAGCGGGCATCACGCAGAGCAATCGATTCGGCAGTTCCATCACGGCGTTCACTTCGATGCTGGCAACATCACTGGGCATTCCCCTGCCGACGCCCTCGAAGGTGAAGGTCGGCGACCAGTATATCTCGGTCGACTTTGCGGTGGATTCCCTGGCGACCATTGCCGCACGCATCAACGCGGCGACAGGTTCCAATGACGCCGCCGAGGTGATCACCGATACCGTGGGAAGCACGACGTACTCGCGCCTTCAGACCAGCCTGTCGGTTGCGGTCGATTCCCGGGAACTCGTAGTCGGCGACACCGCGAACAGTGCGCGCACGCTGGCCGTGCTTGGATTTACGAAGGCGGGACTCGGCGGGGTGCAGCAGGTCGTGGCCAGCACAAACACTTTCACGAACGCACTTGATCAGAACGCCGGAGGCGGAACGCTGTTGTCGGATTTGAAGGCCGGCGCACAGAGCCTGACACTCAGCGTTGGCGACGTCATCACGATCAGCGGAAAGCGCGGCGATGGATCGATCGTGACACGCACGGTGGGTATCACCACCGGCAATGAAACGCTGCAGACTCTCATTGATAGCGCGAACGACGCCACGACCGGGTTCGGTACTGCGGCGCGTTCGGCAGTGCTGAGCGTGAGCAGTGGCCAGTTGCAGCTGACGGATAGTACCGCGGGTGACTCGCAGCTGGCCATGTCCATTACTGTGGCGAAGGCTGGTGCTGGGACGATTTCACTCGGCGGCTTCTCCACGGACGGCGGAACGGTGGGGAGAAATCGGCAGATTAGCGCTGGCACCGACTCGCGCTTTCGGATCGACGACCAGGTCGTCACACGGAACTCGAACGCGATCAGTGATGTCGTGACCGGCGTCACGTTCAACCTGCTGAGCGCTGAAGTAGGGACAGCGGTCGAGGTCGCCATTGCACGTAACTTCGACGACGCTGTCAGTCGCATGCAGAGCTTTGCCTCGGCTTACAACGACATCCGCACGTGGACGGACAACAACACCGGCGACGGCAAACGACTCGCGGGCAACAGCGCCCTTCGATCGATGGCGAACTCCATCTCGTCGACACTACTTCAAACAGTGGCCGGTCTGAGTGGTAACTACACGCTGGCCGCGATGGCGGGGGTGAGTCGAGACAAGACTGGGGTTCTCTCCGTGAATGCCTCCGCCCTGACTGCGGCGCTTTCGTCAAGCTTTGATGACGTCAAGAGGCTGTTCAGCCAGTCCGGAGTTCCCTCGGATGCCGAGGTTATTTTCGACGGGGCAACCGACAAGACCAAGGCGACGGCCACCCCATACGCCGTGGTCATCACGCAGGCGCCTACGACAGCAAGCATAATTGGGGCGGCGTTTGCGAACTATACGACCGCTGGCACGCCCGACACGCTCCTCATAACGGACGCGAGCACCGGGTATACGGGATCGATCGCGCTCACCAACGGCGACTCGCTCGCCAAGGTCATAGCGAATCTCAACGGCATGTTCACGACGTCGAAGATGAACCTGGTCGCGTCGAGTTCCGGCGGTGCGGTGAAGATCGCGTCGAATGACTACGGCACGGCCGGCGGATTCACCGTCGCATATACCGCTGGCTCAGCCGATGGCACTGCGCAGCTGGGCATATCCGCCGCGCCGTACATCGGCCTCGACGTCGCGGGAAGCATCGGAGGCACAGCAGCCACCGGCAAGGGGCGATTGCTCACAGGCCCCATCGGTTCAGACGTTGAAGGCATGCGGTTAACGTATACCGGCAGCACGGCTCGGGCGGCCGGTGATATCGCCTACTCCGTGGGGGTGGGTGGGATGTTGTACAACGTCGCGGTCGGGATTTCACGCGACCTCGACGGACAGGCGGTGGTACTGGCCACGTCGTCTGCAACGCAGGCAGATGCCATGTCCAGTCGAATTCTCGACGCCCAGGATCGACTCGCACGACGCCAAGCCTCACTTATTGCGCAATTCACCGCCATGGAGTCGGCGATGAGTCGTGCCCAATCGGTGTCAGCGTCGTTGACGTCCGCGATCAACGGATTGTTCAACTACAACAAGTCCGCCTGACGGGACTCCAGATAGAACTGAGTGCAACCGATATTCGCAGTAGCCTTCCTCAGGAGTGGATCACTTGACTTACCATGCCGCCGCCAGCGCCTATCGCGAATCCGACGTGCTTTCGGCATCCCCTGCGCGGTTACTCATGATCACGTTCGACTACCTTCTGGCGCAGATGATGCGCGCCAAAGTCGGCATTGAGACCAAGCGCCCGGAAATCACGCTCCCTGCGCTCGACAAGTCACGGCAGGCCGTTGGCGAGCTGATGGCCAGCGTCGATCCCAAGCAGGGCGGTGAGTTGGCGCACCGCCTGGTTTCGCTTTATGCGTTCGTTCTCGCTGAACTCGTGGAGATCGGCCGCACCCCCGACGCCAATCGTCTCGTGCGCAACACCATGCTCATCAAGGAACTGCGCGACGCCTTCGCCACCGCCGGCGCTCAGGTGCACGCGGAGGTGGCGTGAACGTGCGCCGTGAGGCCGACGCGCGGGAGGCCTACGCCATTGGCCTGTTGCAGCAGCTCGCCGCCATGTGCGATGAAACGCGGCGCACGGCATCCAGCGATCCCGCGCGCATCAACATGATGCTCGAGTCGTTCGAGGAGACGCTGGCAACGCTGGCCCCAACGCTTGAACGGATGGGCAACTCGCCCAAGGCGTCTCGCGACGCAGTGCTCGCCGCGGCCCAACATGCGTCCAACTGCCATCAGGGACTGATGGACGCCATGTCGCTGGAACTGGAGCGACTGGGGCGGGCGATTGCTGAGTCGGATCATGGTGCCACTGCGAACACCGCGTATGCCAATGCGAGCCGGCCGGCTGCGCGGTTGGCGTTTGAAATTCAGGGCTGAGTTGGGGTTACGTGGAGCTGAATGACGCTCTGACCGTGGCGCACCGCGCACTGGATGAACGCGATGCGCAGGGTGCCCTGACGGCAATCACGCTGCTTCTTGAGCAGCACTCTGAAGCCCCAATTGTGCGATGGACAGCGGGACGATATTTCGGCCTTATGAAGGCGTATTCCGAGGCGGCCGGCCAGTACAAACTCGCCGTGCAGGGCGACCCCTCGCTCAGTCACGTGGAGTTCGCTGTCGGTGGAAAGGTGGTGCGGCTTCGCGACGTCTCAGGATCGCCGTGGGCTGCTGGTGTTTTAGAGGAGTTCGCGCGCGGCATGTACGGTCTTGCTGATCTTGCCTTTTCGGCGGGCGATGTAGCGCTTGACGTCGGGGCGCACATTGGTGGCGTTTCGGTCATCCTGGCGGTGCTGCATCCGGATATCAGGATCGTTGCTTATGAGCCATCGTCGACGAACTTCGCAATGCTATGCGCGAACCTGCATGCAAACGGCGTTACCAACGTCATGCCAGTACATCAGGCGGTAATGGGTGATCGGGGCGAGATGACACTCACTTGGACGCCGCAGGATACTGCAGGAGCAACGGTCGGACTCTCCGCTGAATCACGCCTGGCTCGTGAAGCAGCGGGATGGTCAAGCGAGACGGTACCGTGCGTGACACTCGACGATGTGTTCACGGCCCACGAGATCGACCGGTGTTCCTGGCTCAAGCTGGACTGTGAAGGGGCGGAATGGTCGATCGCGGCGAACACAGGAATGCTGGAACGCATCGATCGCTGCTCGCTTGAGCTGCACTTGCCTTTCTCGCGGCAGGCGGAAGGAGGAGAGCGACTGTCGCAAGAGTTCGCATCCCTGCTACGACGAGTACCCAAGCCTCCACACGTCGAAGTGGTGTCGACGCTTTGGCTGCGGGACATCTAGGTCAAATCCGCTCTATGCGCCCACCGTTGGGCGCCGCAATACGCGATCCCCTTTAGTCTTCGCGAGTGGAGTAGCACCGATCGGGCGGCTTTTCTGGGTACTTTGTGATCTGGACGGCCGGTTTGCCCCGATGGTTCCTCGAATTTACCCGGCAAGAGTTGCCGCCTGACCCCCTAAGTGCTTTATTCCGAGTCCGGATGGTGCCCAGCGGTGCTTTCCGGACTTCTCGTTTCGGTCAGTAGTCGCCATGGCAACCATCCTCTACGTCGACGACGAACCCTCCATCGGCCTCATTCTCGAGGACACGCTGGAACGCGCGGGGCACCAGTCGACGGGGGCCCGCAATGTCCCCGAAGCCATGGAAGTGCTGGCCCGCGGCGGCATCGACCTGATCATCTCCGACTACCGGATGCCCGGCCTCACCGGCCTGGAGTTCCTGAGCATCCTGCAGCGCGACGGCTACGACATTCCGCTGATCATGCTCACGGGGTACGCCTCCATCGAGCACGCGGTGGCGAGCATCAAGGCGGGCGCGGTGGACTACATCACCAAGCCGGTGCGCCCACAGCAGCTGGAGCTGGCGGTCGATCAGGCGCTGGAGTTCGTGCGGCTGCGCCGAGAGAACGAGGCGCTGCGCCGCGAGGTCATGGAGTTCCGCAACGAACGCCAGATCATCGGCGACAGCACCCCCATCCGGCGCATCCTGCAGACCGTCGCCATGGCGGCGCCGACGCGCGCCACCGTGCTGCTGCAGGGCGAGAGCGGCACGGGCAAGGAGCTCTTTGCCCGCGCCATCCATGAGCAGAGTGACCGTCGCGATCGGCCCTTCATCCAGCTCAACTGCGCGGCGCTCCCCGAGGGGCTGATCGAGAGTTCGCTCTTCGGCCACGAACGCGGCGCCTTCACGGGCGCCATCAAGCGCGTGGAAGGCGCCTTCGAGCGGGCGCACCGCGGCACGCTGCTGCTGGACGAAATCTCGGAAATGAAACTCGACCTCCAGGCCAAGCTGCTGCGCGTACTGCAGGAGCAGGAGTTCGAGCGCGTGGGCGGCTCGGCGCCCATTCGGGTGGACGTGCGCGTCATCGCCACCACCAACCGCGACCTGGCGGCCGACGCCGCGGCCGGCACCTTCCGGCAGGATCTGTTCTACCGGCTGAGCGTCATCCCGGTGCTCATTCCGCCGCTGCGCGAGCGCCGCGAGGACATTCCCTCACTGGCCATGCGCTTTGCGGTGCGGACGGCGAGCGAGATGGGGAAGGAAGTGAAGGGGTTCTCGCCCGAGGCGGTCAACTACCTGCAGGAGCAGTGGTGGCCGGGGAACGTGCGTGAACTGCAGCACGCGGTGGAGCGTGCCGTGATCCTGACCCAGGATCCGGTGATCCAGATGCACGCCTTCGATGCCAGCCGTTACGGGCTGACCCCGCATTCCGGCGTGCCGGTGACCGGCCGTGCATCGGGTTCGTTCCAGGCGATCACGCCGCCACGCCCGTCGCAGCCCATGTCGGTCATCTCGCCGATGATGGAGGCCGGTTTGCCGCCCATCACCGAGGCGCCCACCGGCCCCATGGTGCCGGCCGCCCGCCAGACGGGAGAGTTCGTGCTCTCGTCGCTGAACGTCAACGACGCCGAGCGCGTGCTGATCCAGAAGGCGCTGGAAGCCACGGGGGGCAATCGCACCAAGGCGGCCGATCTGCTGGGGATCAGCGTGCGCACGCTCC
The DNA here is from genome assembly GCA_947504615.1 of Gemmatimonadota bacterium. GTDB lineage: Bacteria > Gemmatimonadota > Gemmatimonadetes > Gemmatimonadales > Gemmatimonadaceae > PNKL01. The sequence goes on from CANNKR010000038.1 coordinate 5,965, forward strand.
GCAACAAGCTGAACGCGCCGGCGGACGACGAGGACGAGGCGGTCTAGCTAGGCAATTCAGGCGGGAACCGCCGAGGCCCCTTCAACCGCCGCTTCGGGAAGGGCGGCGACCGTAATCCACGTCAGCCACGGCGTGTCCAGCAGCGTCGGATACACCGACACCCCGCGCGCGCCAAAGAACTCGTCCACCGCGCGCTTGACGCCAAAGATGCCCGCGGAAAAATGGCCATCAATGTAGTCGTGGCCGGCCAGCACGCCGCCAGGCCGCACCTTCGGGTGCCACGCGTTCAGGTCTTCCATCACAGACTCGTAGTCGTGACGGGCGTCGATGTACACGAAATCGAGGCTGTAGTCCGGAATGTGCGGGATCGCCTCGAGCGACGTCATCCGCCAGACCGAACTCCGCGAGCCAAAGCGGGACAGGCGTTGCTTGGTTTCCTCGTGCAGCGCGTTGTGCTGGGTCTGGCTGACGTTCGCGATATCGACATACTGATCGGCGACGTCCGTCAGCCACGGGTCCACAGAGATCAGGTGCCGACCACGCCACGCATCGAGGATCGCCTCGGAGAACTCGCCGTGTTGCACCCCGATCTCCACCCCACATCCGAACAGGCGCCGCTGATTCAATAGATGCGGGAGTTCCGACCGCGACGCGAGCCATGCCGCCGAAGTGGGATAGGTGTCGCGGGCGTCTTCCAGGGTCGGCATCGGATGTTCGGCCTCAGGTCAGGAGGAGAAGTGCACTGCTCGCCTGAGTGTGCAACTCACATGCCAGACGGAACGGGCAGCCCCCGGCCCTTTCACGCTCCCCCGGTGAATTGCGCCGGGAAAAAAGTGCCGCATCCACCAAAAACGGCCTGTAAACATCCGATTTCACGCGACTTCCCCCACCACTCGCCACAGCTAACCATATACACAACAACGCATTACAAGCCAAAATCACCCCAGGCACCGCTCTGGCCCAACCCTTGCCCATACCTATCGACGTCCCTGCATGCCCCGGAGGCCGGATGTCGTTCGATCTGATTGGCCGAGTCACCCAAGCCGAAAAGCTCAAGCAGAGCCTGGACATCAGCACGCAACGCACGCGCTCGATCGCCGATCGCGTGGCGCGCGCCACGGCACTCCAGCAGGGATTCGCACTTCCCGACACGTCATCCGGACCGGGCTCCAACGAAACCGGGCCCGTGGACATCGAAGCAGAAATGGTCAGCCTCGCCGACGAACAGCTGCGCTACGAAGCCGCCGCCAGGCTGCTCGCCAAGACCTACGCGTCGCTGCGCCTCGCCCTGAAGGACCGCTGATGCCCGATCCGGTCATCCCGAACAACGGTATGCCGTCCATTCGGCCGCTGTTCCGCACCATGGGTATTGCCGCCAGCGGCCTGTCGGCCCAGCGCGTGCGCATGGAAACGATCGCCACCAACATCGCCAACGCCGAGACCACCCGCACACCCGCCGGCGGCCCCTATCGCCGCCGCGCCGTGCAGATGGAAACGGCCAGCGCGGAATCGTTCCAGAAGTCACTCACGGCAGCGGGCGATGCGGCATCAATGGAAAAGCCGCTGGCCGCCGCTCGCCTCACCGCCGACGGCACCGACAAGATGGCCGCCGCCGAAGCGGCGTTCGAGGCGCGCATGGCGGCCGCCGACAAACTGACCGGCGCGTTTGCCGAGGATGCCCAAGACGCGTCGTCGAGCAACGACGAACCGTGGGGCGTGCGGGTGAGCGCCATCGTCGAAGACCAGAGCGAAGGCCCGCTGGTCTACGACCCGGCACACCCCGACGCCGACGCGAATGGCTTTGTCCGCTACCCGAACGTCCGCATCACCGACGAACTGGTGGACATGATGGACGCCAAACGCATGTACGAAGCCAATGTGACCGTCTTCCAGGCAGCGAAGCAGATGCTCCGCCGCGCCCTCGACATCTGAGGCCCATCTGATGAACGTCAACGGACTCCCCTCGTCGCTCCAGTCGCTGCTCTCGGCTCGTGAACAGCTGCAGCGCCCCGACGCCACATCCACCACCGCCACGCAGGCCCAGCGCACTGCCGTCGCCACATCGGTGCAGGGGAGCAAGCCGGCAGCCGCCGCGAGCTCAGCCCAGCTGACGGCGCAGGCGCCCGAAGGGACCGACCCGGCGCTCTGGAGCGTGCTGACCAGCGACGAACGCGCCTTCTTCTCGCGCGTCATCACCAGCGGCCCGCTGACCTACTCCAAGATGGCCGCGGCTAACACCAACCGTCCCGCCGCGATGCCAAGCATCCGCGGTGGACGCATCGACTTCAGGGCCTAAGCATGACTGCCCCCATCGGTGGCGCACTCTCCGGTATTGGCGGCGGCCTTGGCGACACGGGCGCACGCGCCGTTCCGGTCATCACGTCGGGCGCGGGCTCGTTTGGCGATTCGCTGAAGCGCGCCCTCAACGAGGTCTCCGCGGCCCAGGACCGCAGCGCCGACACACTCGGCGCTTTTCTGCGCGGCGAGCCGGTGGAAATGCACCAGGTGATGGCGGCCAGCGAAGAAGCGGGCATCGCCCTGGAAATGCTCATCGAAGTCCGCAACAAGTTCCTGGACGCCTACCGCACACTGACCACCATGCAGGGCTGACCGGATGTCTTCCGCACTCGACGACATTTTTGCCCGCTTCGGCGGCACGCGCCGCGTGTTGATCTTCACGTTCACCATTGGCGTGGCCGCACTCATCTTTGTGGGCTCGCGCGCGGTGACCAAGCCTGACATGGTCGCGGCCGCAACGAACGTTCCTATAGAAAGCGCCTCCGAACTGACGACGCGCCTCGACGCCGCCGGCGTGAAGTACGTGCTGGATCAGGGAGGCCAGGCGGTGATGGTGGCCGCAGCCGACCTTCCCAAGGCGCGCGTGGCGATGGCCAAGGGGGGGATGCCCAACGGTGCGCGCCCCGGGCTGGAGCTGTTCGACCGCCCGTCGTGGGGGATGAACGAGTTCACGCAGCGCATCAACTACCGGCGCGCCCTCGAGGGCGAACTGGAGCGCACGATCAGCCGCATGCGCGGCATCGAGCGCGCCGAGGTGCACCTGGCGCTCCCCGATCAGGGGACGTTCCAGCAGGAAGGGCGGAAGGCCACGGCCAGCGTGATGCTGGCGCTGCGCGGCAACGCGAGCCCGTCATCGGAGATCGTGCAGGGAATCGCACAACTGGTGTCGAACTCGGTGGACGGCCTCCCCTCGGACAACGTGAGCATTCACGACGACATGGGACGGCAGTGGACCGACCCCAGCGACGGCACTGCCACAGGCGGGCTCAGCACCAAGCAGCTGCGCCAGCAGCAGGACGTGGAAAGCGACCTGCAGAAGAAGGCCGAAGACCTGGTGCAGGGCGTCGTGGGCGCCGGCAACGCCAAGGTGCGCGTGTCGGCCCTGCTCAACTTCGACAAGATCGAGCGCACCACGAACTCGGTGGATCCCGAGCGGCAGGCGCTGGTCAGCGAGACCAAGAGCGAGATCGTCCCGGGGGCCCAGCAGGCCGGCGCCGCGCAGACGAGTTCGACGACGACATACGAAAACACCAAGAGCGTCGAGACCTTCACGGCGACGGTGGGCAACATCAAGAAGCTGAGCGTCGCGGTGCTGGTGAACGACCGGCGCCTGGCAGCCAAGGACAGCACCGACACGATTCCGAAGTTCCAGGCGCGCACCGCCGCCGAAATGCAGCGTGTGGACGCGCTGGTGCGGAGTGCGCTGGGCATCGACACCACGCGCGGCGACGTGCTGAGCGTGCAAAGCTCGACGCCTGACGTGCTGCCGGTGGCGATGGCCAAGGAAATCCCGGTGCCGCTGACGCAAAAGCTGCAGGACAACACCCGTCCCATCATGATGACCGCCGGCATGGTGGCGGCGATCATCATTGCGCTGCTCGCGCTGAAGTCGCTGAAGGCACCGGTGGGGATGATGCCACAGCAACAGCTGGCGTATTCGGGGTCGCTCCCCGCGCTCACGGGGCAGGTGCAGCAGCCGGGGATGCCGGCTGCCCAGTCGCATCCGACCTTTGCGCAGGCGCCCCCGCGGGCGCCGATCGTCTTTCCGTCGGCGAACACCGAGGTGCGCGACCGCGTGATCGCGTCAGTTGACCAGAATCCGGACGTGGCCGCCCGGCTGGTGAAGTCGTGGCTGAAGGACGCCTAACCCATGAGCACCGCACTCGTTCGGCATGAACCACGGATGTCGGGCCGCGAGAAGGCGGCCATCCTCTACATGGCGCTCGGCTCCGAGCAGTCTGCCAAGATCACGCAACGGCTGAGCCAGGAAGAAGTGGAGCTGATCTCGCTGGAGATCGCCAAGCTGAACCGCATCGAACCCGACATGGCCGAAGGCGTGCTGATGGAGTGGATCGAGGTGGCGGTGGCCGGCGAGGCGGTGTCGACGGGTGGCGTGGATTACGCGCGCGAAGTGCTGGACAAGGCGTTCGGGGCGACCAAGTCCAAGGAGATCCTGAAGCGCATCATGGGGCAGCTGGCCGACACGGCCGGCCTGCAGCGACTGCGCAACGCCGACCCGGCGCAGATTGCCAATATGCTGCGCGGCGAACATCCGCAGACCATCGCGCTGATTCTCGCGCACCTGCAGGTGCCGCAGTGCGCCGGCGTGCTGAAGGAGATCGACCCGGCCATCGGCGGCGAAGTGACGTACCGCATGGCGAAGATGGAAAAAGTGTCGCCCGAAATGCTGCTGCTCATCGAGCGGTCATTCGGCTCGGAGTCGGAGCTGGAGTTCCAGGCGGGGATGAGCCGCGCCGGCGGCCCGTCGGCGGTGGCCAACGTGCTGAACCTGCTGCAGGGCGCGCTGGAAAAGACGCTGCTGGAAAAGATCACCGACCGCGACCATCTGCTGGCCGAGCAGATCAAGAACCTGATGTTCGTGTTCGAGGACATCTCGACGCTGGACGACCGCGGCCTGCAGCGCCTGTTGCGCGACGTCGACGCCAAGTCGCTGGCCCTCGCCCTCAAGGGCGCGAGCGGCGAACTGAAGGAGCGCATCATGTCGCAGATGTCGCAGCGCGCCGTGGCGTCGCTGAAGGAAGAAATGGAAATGCTCGGCCCCGTGCGGATGCGCGACGTCGAGACGGCGCAGTCGACGATCGTCGGCCAGGTGCGCGCGCTCGAGGAGTCGGGCGAGATCGTGATCGGCGGCGGGGACGAAGTTGTCGTCAGCTAACGCCCGCACATACCGCGGCGGCATCGCGGCGGTCTCGACGGGGGGCTCGTGGCGCCCGATCGAGATGGCCGCGATGCCCGTGGACAACACCGAGTACGACACTGCACCGCTGGATCCGGTGGCGGCCGCCAAGGCGTTGTACGACCGCGAAATGCACGACGCCTACACGCTGGCCTTCGAGGAAGGACGGCACGAAGGCGAGCACGCGGAACGGGCGCGCCTGCGCACCGCGCTGGCCGCCGCCGAAGAATCCATTGAGGCGCTGCGGGCCGGTGAAGAGCGGTGGCAGGGGATGATCGAGGAGAATATCTGCGCCCTGGCCGTCTCCGTCGCGCGCCACATCGTGGACCGCGAAGTGGCGGACAACCCGGACATCATGGAAAAGCTGGTGCGCCGCGCGCTCGCCGAGTTTCCCATTGACCAGCCCGTGCGCGTGCGCGTGAACCCCACCGACATGCAGATCATCCAGGCCAACGGTGGCCAGGCCGCGCTCGATGCGCTCACCGGCACGCCGCCACGCGAGGCGCACTGGATTCCCGACGTGCGCATTTCGCGCGGCGGCAGCGTGGTGGAAGGGCGCGACCGGATCATCGACGGCCGCGTGGACACCGCGCTCGAGCGTGTCTACCGCCGACTGACGTACACGAAGAATGCGTGACACCCCGTTTGCCCGCCGCATCGCCGAGCTGCCGCGCTTTGCGCGCTACGGTCGTGTGGTGCGCATTACCGGGCTGGTGGTCGAAGCGATGGGCATCGACGTGGGGCTGGGCGAGATCTGCCGCATCTCGTCGCTGGGCGACGGGCGCAGCGTGCTGGCCGAAGTCTGCGGCTTTCACGACAAGGGCGTGCTGCTGATGTCGTTGGGTGAACTGGAAGGCGTGCACCCGGGGTCGATGGTGGTGCCGCTGGGTCGGTCACTCGGCGTACAGGTAGGGCCCAGCCTGCTGGGGCGCGTGCTCGACGGACTTGGGCATCCGATCGACGGCGGCCCGCGCATTGACGGGCTGGAGCGCGTGCCGCTGGCCGCCGAACCGCCGAATCCCCTGCACCGCCACGTCATTGACGAACCGTTGGAGACCGGCGTGCGAACGATCGACGGCTTGCTGACCATCGGCCGTGGCCAGCGCATCGGCATTTTTTCCGGGTCGGGCGTGGGCAAGTCGACACTGCTGGGCATGATCGCGCGCAACGCCAAGGCCGACGTCAACGTGATTGCGCTACTGGGCGAGCGCGGCCGCGAGGTGCGCGACTTCATTGAAAACTCGCTGGGACCCGAAGGGCTGGCGCGCTCGGTGCTGGTGGTCGCCACCGGCGACCAGGCGGCGCTGGTGCGCGCGCGCGGCGCATTGGTGGCCACGGCGATCGCCGAGTATTTCCGCGATCAGGGGCAGCAGGTGCTGCTGATGGTGGACAGCGTGACGCGTGTGGCCATGGCGTGGCGCGAGATCGGGCTTGCCGTGGGCGAGCCGCCCACGACCAAGGGATATCCGCCGTCGGTGTTCGCCTCGCTGCCGCGGTTGCTCGAGCGCGCGGGCAACGCCGCCAAGGGCGGAATCACCGGCATCTATACGGTGCTGGTGGACGGCGACGACTTCAATGAACCGGTGGCCGACGCGGCGCGCTCCATTCTGGACGGGCACATCGTGCTCACGCGCAAGCTCGCCGCCAACGGGCATTACCCCGCCATCGACATTTTGGAGAGCAAGAGTCGCGTGAAGGATGCCGTGACGGATCGCGCGCAGCAGACCGATGCGCAGAAGTTCTCGCGCATCGAGGCCGCGTACCGTGAAAAGGAAGATCTCATTCTCGTGGGCGCCTACCACGCCGGAAGCGACCCGCTGGTGGACACATCGCTGCAACTGCGCGACCCGATGCTCACCTTCCTGCGCCAGCGTCCGGATGAGCCCGCGACGTTCGACGAAGCGCGGCAGGCCCTGAGCGGGCTGGCGCATCGCATCGACGCCACGACCATCAAGCGCACCGCTGCATGAGCCGCTTCACGTTCCGCCTGCAGCGTTTGCTGGACCTCCGCCACAAGAAGGAACAGGAGGTCGCCGGGGTCGTGGCCGTGGCGCGGGCCACTGCGGAGGACGCCGCACACCAGCAGCAGAACCTTTCCGAGCGGCGTGACGCCACCCGGCAAGAGATGCTCCCTGCACGCGGTCAAACCGTCCGGGTGGGTGAGCTACAAGAAGTCGCAATCTTCGTCCAGGCACTTGATGCACGTGTTTCCGACGCAAAACTGGTCACTATTGCCGCGGAACGGAGTGTGCAAGAGAAAGTGATCGAGTTGGGCGCGGCCATGCGGGATCGCCGCATCCTCGACCGGCTCAAGGGGAGGCGCACGGAAGAATGGCGGGTGGAGGATGCCCGTCAGGAACGCGATGTGATGGATGCGATTGCCCGCGACCGATACACCGACACCAAGAAACCTTTCAGCTCGCCTGACTGATGCTTCGCCTTGCTCTGCCATTCGTCGTCGCCTTTCTGCTCGCCTTGGGTGGAGCATCCGGGCTGGTCGTGGTGAAGGCCAAGAAGACTGCGGCTGCCGCCGCCATCGCGGCGCGCGTGGTGGCCGACAGCATCAAGGCGCACGCGGTGCCTGGTGATTCGACGGCCGCCAAAGCCAAGACCGAGGGCGAGGGCGCCGCAGCGGAAGGCGAAAAGACCGACTCGACCAAGACGCCCGCGGAACACGAGGTGCGCGATCCGGCGGTGCACCCGGAAGATTATCCGGCGGTGGCGGAGAACAAGCCAGCGGCCAAGCCGACGGCGTCGCCTGGTGGAGCGACGCGCAACGCGACAACGACACGCGCGACAAGCCCCGCAGCGACACGCACGCCCGAGCCCGCCGACCGCAAGCCGATGACCGTGGCGTCGAACGTCGTGGCAGGCAGCGGTGATGCACCCGTACGCACCGCGCCCGTGACCAACGTTCCCGCCGCCAACATACCCGCCGCCAACGCGCAACCGTCGGGCACGCCGGCCGCGGGCACTCCTGCGACGGGCGCAGCTGCAGCGGGCGTACCCGCCGCCGCTCCCACGACCAGCGTCTCGAGCGCGCTGCGCGATTCGCGCCTCGCCAAGATCTTCGGCAGCATGTCGTCCAAGGACGCAGCCAAGGTGCTGACGCAGATGGACGACAACGACGTCTCGCACATCCTGGCGAAACTCAACGACAAGAAGGCCGGCGAGATCCTCGCGGTCTTTCCCGCCGAGCGTTCCGCCGCCATCTCCAAGGCCGCGATCAAGGCCAAGGCGGATCCGTGACCGCACCAATGATTTCGAGCGACGCCGGATCGTCGCCTGCTCTAAGGTCGATCGACCAGCTCGGCGCATCGCAAGCACCGCCCGCGCCGGGCGCCCCTGATCCGTCGCCCACACCGTTCGCGGGGTTGCTCGCGCGCCGCATGGTCAGCCTGCAGTCGGAAGCGAGGGCCAGTGAAGACAGCGAGCCCGCCACGATGGTGGAGGCCGCGCTCGCTTCATTGGAAGCGGCAATCGCCGACGCGGCACCGGGCGCCAACGCAGGCACGTCGGCCATTCGCGCGCTCGTAGAGCAAGTCAGTCGGGCGGCAGGTGCCGTGCCGGTCGTCATTGTGGACGCCGCGACGCAAGCGTTGGCTGGCGCGATGATGGTTGGCCAGACGCCCGCCCAACAACTGACCACGGCACTCGCCGCCAACACGCCGGGCACGGTGGACAAGCGCGACGGCGACACCAGGAAGGCCGCGACCGAGGGCGACACCGACGGCGCGTCAGCAGATGCGGCGAATACGGCGACGAACACCGCGACGAACACCACGACGAATACCGCGACGAATACCGCGACGAACACCGCAGCTGGCACCGCACCGGTCGCCGATCCTTCGGTGATCGTGCGCGACACGGCCGCGCTCGACCCGGCGTTCCGCGCCAAGCTCGATCGCGTGATCGATCGCATGGAGAGCGAGTTCGGCTACAAGGTGACGATAACCGAGACGGTGCGCAGTCAGGCGCGGCAGGACGCGTTGTATGAGCAGGGACGTTCGACGCCCGGCCAGGTGGTGACGTGGACGCGCGCGTCGATGCACGCGGGTGGACGCGCCGCCGACGTGCTGATCGATGGCAGCTACGACAATCCCGTGGCGTTCGCGCGGTTGCAGCGCATCGCCAACGAAGAAGGGATCCACACACTGGGCTCGCGCGATCCTGGACACCTGGAGTTGCGCATACCGGCCGTGGGGGGATTCACCGCAAAGATCGCCTCGGCACCGCCGAGCGCCACCGCGCTGCACGCATTGCCCCCGGCGGTCAGCCCGGTGCCGGTGCCGGCAACGGCGGCCGTGCAGGCAACCAACGGCGCGCTGGCGCATATCGCGCGCGTGGCGCGCGTGGCCGAGGTGGCGGTGGCCGCGAGTGTGGCGGGTGTGGCACGCGTGGCGTCGGTGGCGCACGTCGCCGTGCCCGGCTCGTCGATGCCAACGTCCGCAGTGCAGGGCGCGACCAGCGCCGGCAAGACGTCGACGGGCGATCGCGAATCGAATGCCGGCGGACGCAACGCGTCGCTGCCGGCGGCGGCCGACGCCATATCTACCAACACCGCAGCCATGCCGTTTGCGTCGGCCGCACACGTCGCATCACCGGTGATCGGTGCCAGCGCCGTCGCGGGCCCCGACCAGGCGTCGCGCGTGGCACACATCGATGCGCTGGGTCAGCAGGTGTCGTCGCAGCCCATGTCGTCGATGGTGCTGACCATGGACGACGGCAACGGCGGCACCGATCGCATTCGCGTGGATGTGCGGGGCAGCAGCGTGGCCTCGACCATCGACGTGCAGGGCCAGCAGGCGGCGGCCGAACTGTCGGCGCGCACAGGCGAGCTGGCGCGTGCGCTGGAGTCGCACGGACTGGAATCCGAGTCAGTGCGCGTGCGGGCCATGGCGGCCACCGCGCCGTCGGCCGATGCCTTGCGCTCCGCGCTCGGCGGCGAAGCATCGTCGGCACGCACGATCGCGGGCGCGCTGAGCGCCAGCGCATCGAATCCGTCGCGCCGAGAGCGTGACGAGGCGCACGATCCGCGCAGCGGGTCGTCGCCATCGCAGCAGGAATCCCAACGTCAGCGTTCCCGCCGGGAGCGCGAGGATCAACCGCAATGACCAGCGCCGTCGGATCGACCACCAGCACGCAGAACCCTTCCTCGGCGATGGCCGGCGCACTGGGCGCCGGCGGCACGCTGGGGAAGGATGAGTTCGTGAAGCTGCTCATCGCACAGATGACGCACCAGGATCCACTGAACCCGATGGACGGCACGCAGATGGCCGCCCAGCTCGCGCAGTTCTCGTCGGTGGAGCAGTTGATGAACATCGGCAACAAGCTCGACACGCAGGTGGGCGGCAACGCGTCGCTGCTCGAGGCGATGGACCGCAACGCCGCACTCGGCATGATTGGCCGGTCGGTGACGGCCGTCTCGGACGAACTCACCGTGTCGAAGCACGGCGCGGAGCCGGTGCAGACCAATGTGCCGAGTGCCGGCGGCCGCGTGAGAGCGCACATTTTGGACGGCACCGGCAAGGAAATCGGCTTTGCCGATTACGGTGACCTGGCGGGCGGGCGCCAGACGCTCGACGTGACGGGTGCGCTAAAGAACGTGCCCGACGGCAGCTACACGATCCAGCTCGAATCACTCGATGCCAAGGGTGTGTCGACCAGCCTGACGCCGATCCAGCAGTTCAAGATCGACGGGCTTCGGTTTGGCACGAATGGTGCAATACTCACCTCCGGAAGTCGTGCGGTGCCGATCGGCAACGTGATCGGCGTCGCCAGCAACTAAACAGTAAGGAGTCGACGATGCTTCGCTCGCTCTTCGCCGGTGTGTCCGGCCTCCGCAACCACCAGGTGCGGATGGACGTCATCGGAAACAACATCTCCAACGTGAACACCGTGGCGTTCAAGTCGGGCCGCGTGACGTTCAAGGAAGGCTTTGCCCAGATGTTGCAGGGTGGCAGCCGTCCGCCTGGCGATCAGGGCGGCATCAACCCGATTCAGGTGGGCCTCGGCATGCAGATCGGTTCGGTGGACACGATCTACTCGCAGGGCAACCTCGAAACGACCGGGCTCAACACCGACGTCGCCATTCAGGGCGATTCGTTCTTCGTGGTGCGCAAGGGCGGCCAGAGTTTCTATACGCGCTCGGGCAACTTCCAGGTGGACGCCAACGGCAAGCTCGTGTCGCCGACCAACGGCTATGTGGTGCAAGGGCGCGTGGCGGTGAACGGCGTCTTCCAGGACGGCATCACCGACATCGTGCTTCCGTTCGGACAAAAGACGTCCGCGACGGCAACGACGACGATCAAGCTCGCCGGCAACGTGAATGCGGCGGCGCAGGTGTTCGATGAGACGGACCCAGACACTCCTGCTGGCCCGCTCGACGGTGGCTTCTGCGCGGACACGCGTGCACTGGCCATCAATGACGGCGCATGGACTGAAACGTCGATCACCACGTACGACTCGCTCGGCACCAAGTACGACGTGAAGGTCTTTGCGTACAAGACCGGCCCGAACACGTGGAAATGGGAACTCGACCCGACGGGACTCGTGGCCGCCGGTATCGATCCTGCGGATGCTGGCCTGGCCACATCCAAGGGCACCTTGACCTTCCTCGAGGATGGCACGCTGGACCCCGCGAGCCCGCCGGCCAGCACCATTACGTTCACTCCGCCTGGCGCCAACCCCATGTCGATCAACGTCGACTTTGGCACCGGCATCAACGGCATCTCGCAGTTCTCGTCGACCTCCACGGCTGTGCTGCGCGACCAGAACGGCTACACGTCGGGC
>CANNKR010000039.1 GCA_947504615.1 Gemmatimonadota bacterium
GAACAGGAGGGCCACAGAGTAAAACAAAGGGGCTCGGCGGACAGTACCATCCGCACAAGCCCCCAAGAACGCCGTCCTCCGTGGCCCTCCGGTACCTCCGGTCTCCGTGTTGAAAAAGCGCGCCGAGCCGGGGTCTGTGTATTTCAACACGCCGGACTAAGGCTTCTTCTTCACCGGTTTCTTGGTGACGGGCGCAGCGGCCTTGTGCTTCGCGGTGGCCGGCGCCGCCTTCGATGTTTTTGCGCCCACCGTCGACTTCTTGGCCGAGCCCTTTCCGCCCTTGGCGGTCGATACGCGCGCCTTCGACGCACCCGCCTTCGATGCGCGCGCCTTCGACGCGCGGCGGCGCACGGGGTACTTCTCGATCGACGGATTCGGCACGTCGCGCGACAACGCCACCACGTCGCGTCGCGGCACCAGGATCAGCTGGCCGGCGCGCAATGCCCCGCTCTTCAGCCGCGCCGCCTTGGGATTGAACCAGCCCAGCTGCTTCGCCGTGATGCCGTGCGACTTCGCAATCGACGCCATCGTCTGTCCCTTCTTGCTCTGCAGCCGGCTCAGCGCCACACGCTCGTCGGGCTCGAGCGCATCGAAGCGCTCCGCAAACCCGACGCCGCTCCCCACCGGCACGCGCACCCACAGCGATTCCGACGGCGGCGTCATGCCGCGCAACAGGTGCGGGTTCAGCTCGCCAATGTCACTCGGCGCCACCCCCGCCGCATTTGCCACCGCGGCCAGTGGGGTCCCACCCGGTGCGCGCACCGAGTCGTACACGAACGGCGGCAATGACTCCACCACCACGCCATAGCGCGAGGGCTCCTCGCCCACCAACGCGGCCGCAATGATCTTCGGCACGTAGTCGCGTGTTTCCGGGCGCAGGTAGCTCTTCTCCGCCAGCGCGAAGAAGCGGTCCTCGCCCTCCACCCCTTCCAGGGCGTCCGCATAGCGGGCCAGGCCGCGCGACACGCGCCCCGAGCCGCCGTTGTACGCCGCCGCGGCCAGGTACAGCGAGCCAAACTGGCCGCGCAGCCCCAACAGCAGACGCGCGGCCGCTTCGGTAGACCGCACCGGGTCTCGCCGCTCGTCCATCCACCAGTCCACGCGCAGCCCCATGCCGCGCCCCGTGCTGGCCATGAACTGCCAGAACCCCACGGCCGCCGCACGAGAGTAGGCATGTGGATTGAACCAGCTCTCCACGAGCGCCAGGTATGTCAGGTCTTCCGGCAACCCCTTGGCCCGCAGGCGCTCGCGGATCATCGGCCCATATCGCGTCTGACGCTGCAGGGCCGTGGCGAACACACCCTTTGCGCGCCCAGTGAAAATGCGCACGTAGGCTTCCACTCGCGCTCGCGTTTCGTACGACTTCACGTCGATGTCCCACACGGGGGCTCCCGCGGCGATCACCGGCACCGCAGCCGCCGCCGCGCCATCGCCGAAGACGCGCACGGCCTCACGCGAGATGTCGGCCACTGTGACCGTGCCGGACGGCGCCGAGCCCGAGTCGTAGGCTGGCCGGGGGACGGCGCCGGGCGCGGACACCCCACCCGCCCCCCCACCCGCCACCCCAGCCTGCACCCCGGCCCGCACCCCGTCCCCCGCAGTCGCCCGCACCCCGTCCCCCGCGGTAGCCAGCACACCCCCACCGTCGTTTCCACCCCCCACCACCGGCACCGGCGCCGCCACCACAAGCGGACGCGCACACGCCCCGGCCAGCACGGCGACGAGCGTCAACAACCGGGGGCGGAGGAAGTGGCGGATCACCCAACAAACCTACCCAGCCGCCCCGTCAGCGGGTATACTCGCCCCATGCGCCCTCTCATCGCTCCCGTGCTGCTCGTGGCCGCTGCGTGCGCCCTGCGCGCCCCCAGGGCCATCCCTGCCTCGGCTCCGGCCCAAGCCTCCGCCCAAGCCTCCGCCCCGGCCGCCCTCGCCCAGCTGCGAGCGGCCATCGAACGCCGAATCGCCGCCGTGCCGGGCGCCGAAGCCGGTATCTGGCTGCAGGACCTCGCCACGGGCGATACGCTCGCCGTCAACGCCACCACCCGCTTTCACGCCGCCAGCACCATGAAGGTGCCCGTGATGATCGAACTCTTCCGGCGACACGACGCGGGCACCCTGCGCCTCGACAGCACCGTGCTGCTGCGCAACCAGTTCACCTCCATCGTCGACGGCTCCCCCTTCACCCTCGACGCTGGCGACGATTCCGATTCCTCGCTCTTCGCCAAGGCGGGTCAGCAGGTGACGCTGCGCGAACTCAACGAGCGCATGATCACCCGCTCCAGCAACCTGGCCACCAACGCCGTCATCGAACTCCTCGACCCCCGACGCGTCGATGCCACCGCCCACGCCCTCGGCGCCACCACCATGCAGGTGCGGCGCGGCGTCGAAGACACCAAGGCGTTCAACGCGGGGCTCAACAACACCACCTCGGCCCGCGATCTCGGGGTCCTGATGGCCGCGCTCGCGCAGGATCGCGCCGCGTCCGCGGCATCGTGCGACGAGATGCGCGCCATCCTGCGTCGCCAGGAGTTCAACGACGAGATCCCCGCCGGGCTCCCCAAGGGAACCCCCGTGGCGCACAAGACGGGGTGGATCACCGCCACGACGCACGACGCGGCCATCATCTACCCGCCGGGCCGCGCGCCGTATGTGCTCGTGGTACTGACCCGTGCCATTCCGCAGCGCGACGTCGCCCAGCGCCTCATGGCCGACATCTCGCGCGACGTCTGGCAGGCCGTCACCCGCCACTAGGCGCTGCCGCGTTCGCTACCAGCGAACCCGGCGCAGCCGTCGGTGGCTCAGTTGCCCGCCGGGAGCGACACGAAGAACGTGCTCCCTTCGCCGAAGACGCTCTCCACCCAGATGTGCCCGCCGTGTGCCTCCACGATGCCACGGGCAATGGACAGCCCCAGCCCCGACCCGCTCTTGCTCGCGGTGCGGCGGCGCGTGTAATAGCGCTCGAAGATGAGCGGCAGTTCCTCCGCTGGAATGCCGCTCCCCGTGTCGCGCACCGTCAACAGCACCTGCCCCTCGTTCAGGCTGGCCGTCAACAGCACCTCGCCGCCGCGCTCCGTGTACTTCAGGCTGTTGCCCAGCAGGTTGGTGAGCACCTGCACCAGGCGGGCGGCATCGCCGTGCACCGCCGGCACGTCCGCCGAGAGTTCCGACAAAATGGTCACCCCGCGCTGCTCGGCCTGCGGCGTCACCATCGCGATCGCCTGCGCGAATATCGGCTTCAGCAGCTCGGTGCGCCGCTCGATCGAGAGCTTCCCCACCTCGATCGTCGACACGTCCAGCAGGTCCTGGATCAGCCGTGACATCCAGTCGGCCGAGTTGGCGATGGCCCGCACCAGTTGCCGCTGTTCCTCGGTCTCCGTGGGCGGCGACTCCAGCAGCGCCGACGCGCACAGCCGGATGGCCGCCAGCGGATTGCCCAGGTCGTGCGACACCACACTGAGCACTTCCTCGCGCACCTTGGTGGCCCGCTGCTCCATCATGTAGAGCCTGGCGTTGTCCAGCGCATAGGCGGCGCGCGTCGCCAGGGCCTGCGCCAGTTCCAGGTCTGTCGGAGAGTACGTGGCGTTGGCCAGGCGAAAGAAGGTCATCGCTCCGAGCACGTGATCGCGGGCCACCAGCGGCACGAACAACGCCGAATGGACGCCCAGCGCCTTCAGGCGCCCCATCACCGCATGGCTGTCGGTGTGCGCCTCGATCCAGTCATCGGTGACCTGCGGCACGATCTCGCCCCGGCGCGAGCGCATCACGTCGATGGCGCGCCACGGGTTGTCCCACGTCAGGACGTCACGGCCCACCGCCTCGAGCGCACGCTGCACTGCCGGGTTATCGCTCTTGCTGACGCAACGCTGCCACCCTGCATCCGCCCCCAGCACATCCACCACGCACGCTTCCGCGAGGAACGGCACCGGCACGTTGCAGAGGCTCTTCAGGGTCTGGGCGACGTCGAGCGAGGTCCCCAACTGGCCACTGGCATCGGCCAGGAACTGCTCATTGCGCGCACGCATCGTGCGTTCGGTGGTGTCACGCAGCACCACCGAGTAGACCACGCCGGTGCGTGTCTCAAGCCGCGAAATCGAGGCCTCGGCCGGGAACTCCACGCCGTCCTTGCGCAGGCCGTAGATCTCGCGACGCTCGCCCATGCGCCGCGACTGATCTGAACCAAGCGAAAACTTCGCAACGTGCCCACCGTGCGCCCCCCGGAACCGCTCGGGGAGCAGGTCGGTCAGGGGACGCCCGGCCATCTCTTCGGGCAGGTACCCGAAGATCCGCGACGCACCCTGGTTGAAGTGCAGGATGTGCTGGGACGACGACACCACGATGATGGCGTCGGCAGCGATATCCAGAATGCTCGCGAACAGCGCTTCCGGGGCGGCGATTGTGGCGACGGGGGCGTCGTCAGGCAAGGCAGTTCCGCTAACAGCAGTCGGGGGGAAAATTTTACTCGTTTGTGTCCTTCGCCTCTGAAAATGCACGCCGTTTCGCGTGGCGCAAGGCGTATCCCCGCAAAGTCGCGGGATTTCCCGCACGCGGCTTGGGAACGTTGCCCGACTATCGGATTCCAGCCGAAACCGTAGGCTGGTAGTCAGGACCTTTGGGGAGCGGAACATGGCCACCAACACCCTCATGAACGACGTCACTTCGCACATCTCAGGCCACGAGGATCCCGAACACCTGCTCGACGGATACCTCCTGCTCGCCACGGACGGATCGGCCGGTTCAGACGGCGCCGTTGCGCTGGTTGCGGCGCTCCGTCGGCAGGGGCCGCGCCGGCTGGACATCCTGTCGGTCTTCGAACCGGCCCCCATGCCGGTGCCCAGCCTCGATCCCTCGCTGGCCGCCATGACGACCATGTCCGGCGACTCCTCCATGCGCGCCGATTTCTATGCGCGCGTCGATCGCCAGCTCGCGCGCGCCTTTGACGGACTGCCGGCCCTCGAGCTGCGCCGCGCCGAGGGATCGCCCGTGCGCATCATCGCCGAAGAGGCGCAGAGCACCAACGCCGACCTCATCATCACCGGCCTGCGCGTGCATTCGCTGCTCGACCGCCTGGTCGGCGATGAGACCGCGCTGCGCGTCACCCGCGCCACCGATCGTCCCGTCTTTGCCGTGTCGCCGACGCTCACCCAGCCGCCGCATCGCGGCGTCGTCGGCATCGACTTTTCGCGGGCCTCCCTGCGGGCCGCGCACGCCGCGGCCGGCATCGTGACCAAGGGCGGCACCCTGACGCTCCTGCACGCGCGCCCCAGCCTGGACGTCGCCGCCACCGCCGAGGACGGCATCGAGCTCCCCTACGCGCGGGGGGTGACGGCAGCGCTCGAGGGGCTGCGCAACACCGTGGCCGCCGCCCATCCGCACATCACCGTGGACGTGGAGCGGCGCGACGGCGAGCCCGCCGTGTCGGTGCTCAACTACGCCCTCGCCTCACACGCCGACTTCGTGGCCGTTGGGCGGCATCGCCGCAACGCCATTGCCCACGCCGTCCTTGGCAGCGTCGCCACGACCCTGCTGCGAAAGGCGCTCCTGTCGGTGCTCGTCCTGCCGCCGTCAGCAGACGACAAGACGTAGACAGTCCGACCCTGTTACGCTTCCGGCGTCAGCAACCCAAGGCGCAGGGCCAGCTGCACGTACTCATGCCGGTGCGAGAGCCCCAGCTTGTCCTGGATGCGCTGCTTGTACGTGTCCACCGTCTTCGGGCTGATGAACAGCTTCTCGCCGATTTCCGGCGCGCTGAACCCCTGCGCCGTCAGGCGCAGCACGTCGCGCTCGCGCTCGGTCAGCTTCTCGAAGCGCTGGCGCTCCTCGTGCAGCGGATCCTTGCGCGTGTAGCCCTTGGCCAGGATGCGCGCCGCGTCGGGCCGCACGTACACTTCGCCGCGCGCCACCGTGCGCACCGCGTCCAGCAACTCCCGGTCGGCCGCCGACTTCAGCACGTAGCCCGCCGCGCCCGCCTCGAGCATCGGCACCAGGTAGTCTTCCTCGGCGTGCATCGTCAGCGTCAGCACGCGCGACGGAAGTCCCTTGGCCACGAGCTGACGGGTCACCGCCATGCCGTCCATGTCGCCCAGCGAGATGTCCATGACCATCACGTCGGGTTTCAGGCGTTCGGCCATCGCCAGCGCTTCCGCGCCTGACGCCGCCTCGCCCACCACATGGACGTCCTTGGCCGCGCCAAGAACCGCCTTGACACCGGCACGCACGACCGCGTGGTCGTCGACCAGCAGAACGCGAATCAGGTCACCGCTCATTGTCCGCCCTCGTCATTGAGCGCCACCGTCGCGACGACACGTGTGCCATCGCCCGGCCGGCTCTCGAGTTCAAAAGTTCCATTTACCAAGGCTACGCGTGCACGCATCGAGAACAACCCGAAGCCCCCGCGTTCGGCCTCCCCGACGTCCATCCCTCGGCCGTCGTCGTGCACATCCAGGCGCGCGCGCCCCTGTTCGGTAGTCAGGCGAACGTCCACATGTGCCGGCGCTGCGTGAAGGGCCGCGTTGGCCACTGCCTCACGAGCGACGTCGTAGAGCACGCTGGCCACGTGACGGGGGATCGCCGCCTCGGCGCCCACCGTATCGGCCGTGGTCGAAACGCCACGTTCCGTGGTCTTGCGTGCCAAATGCTGCAGCGCCGGCGCGAGCCCGAGGTCGTCGAGTACGCGCGGGTGCAATGTTTCTGAAAGGGTGCGGACCTGCTCCATGACGTGCTGGGCCGTGTCCTGCATGCGGCGGAGTTGCGCCTTCGCGTCGGCGTCGCCGGTGTCACGCCCCATGGCGGCCAGCTCGAGGGTCAGCCCCGCCAGCCACTGGGCCGAGGACTCGTGCAGTTCGCGTCCCACGCGCGCGCGTTCGCGATCGCCCACCGTGATCGCGTGCAGCGCCAGGCGGCGCATGCGTGCCCGGTCGTGGTGCATGCCGTCGAGCAGCAGGTTGATCGCCGAGCGCACGCGCCCCAGGTCCGGGTCTTCCGTTTGGGTCGGGCGGGCGCGCACCGAGAAGTCACCCGCCCACACGCGCTGCGCGGTGCGTTCAAGTTCGCGCAGTGGTCTCAGGGCAATGCTGACCATCACGAAGTTGGCCACGAGGCTGAAGCCCACCGCCAGCACCGCGACCGTCAGGCTTTGCGTCAGGGTTTCGCCGGGCGTGTGTGCGATGAACAGCGCCCCAATGGCGATCACTGCGACCAGCAGATTCGCGCCCAGCACCTTGGCCGAGAGTGGCACGCGCATGATGCTCTCTACCACCCACGAGCGCCGCGGCCTGCTCGACAGGCGCGGCCCATCCGCCCGCATTGGCGGCGGGCTCTGGGTGGTATCGCGGAGATCCTGTGTGAGAGGCATGACGCAGAACGTTATCGGGGAACACCCCGCACGAGCCATAAGGGGCAGTCGGATTTTCCCTAGAGGAATACCCCACCTGACCTCAGGCTTTCACCTACTCGCCTGTACGGATGCCCCGCCACTTCTACCGTCTACCGTCTACTGTCTACCGTCTACCGTCTACCGTCTACCAAATGACCCGGGTGGGGATCGAACCCACGACCTGGCGGTTAAAAGCCGCATGCTCTACCGACTGAGCTACCGGGTCTGCGGGCGACGCACGTGGAATGTCGCCCCTCACAACATAATCCCTTGGCAGCGTTCAGACGATATGGCCGGGGGCGTTGGCCTGCAGATTCGGCGGGGGGTCTGGAGAGAGACGACAGAGTGATACAGAGAACGACAGAGTGCGACAGAGGGCATCACGCTCCTCTGTCGCACTCTGTCGTCTTCTGTCGTTCTCTGTAGTTCTCTGCTGAAAAGCCAACCGGGGCCCAGTCTTTCGACTGGACCCCGGCGGGTTCTGTTCTGAACTGTCTAGTACACGATGTTCAGCGCCAACGCAGCCGCATTGACCATCGCGACCGATCCATCTGCCTTGTAGCCGAACGCGATCACATTCTGCGTGATCGTGGCAGCCGTGCCACCGAGCGCCGCGAAGACCGTGGCGCCGCTGACCGGGATCGAGTACGTGAACGTACGGACCGCGCCGTCATCCGTCAGCGCCGACGCCGTCGTCGAGCCGAGGAACACCCATGCCGTGGCGCCCACGTTCAGGCCGTAGAAGTCAACCCGCGTGAACGGATTGTTGAACACAGCCGTCGCGCCCGTCGTCGTAACCGACAGCGTGCTGCTGGCAGGCTTCGCCGTCACGGCCGCAGTGCTGAGAGCGCTGCTGATTCCGGTCTTGCCGGCCGGAAGTGCTGCGGCCGTGAAGGCCGTCCAGCTCGTCAGCGCCATTGCCGTGGCAGCCGTCCCGAACGCCGGGATCGCAGCCGAGGCACCAGTGATGATGGCGTTCGCCTGATTCGTGGCCGACGCCGTAATGGCCGAGACCGCGGTGAGACCAGCGCCCATGTTGGCCTGAATCGCCACTGGCAGGTTGAACGTGCTGTTGACCTGATAGTTCGTGTTGATGAACGTGGCAGCATTGTAGCCGTTCACTGCCGACACGGTGCCCTGCGGCATCGTGGCCGGACCCGCGAACGGACCCACGCCTGCGCCGTACGTGGCGTTGAACCAGTAGCTCTGGATGTCCAGGGCTTCGTTCACAAGAGCCGACACCGGGAAGGTGTACCCGGTCGCAACGCTGAGCGGGCCAGACGCAGCTCCAACCGTCGGATTAGACGCGTCAACGAGCGTCGTGCGCGCCGCGAGCGCTGCGGCGTTGCCGGCCGCGTCGTACGCCGTCGCAGTGAAGGTGTAGTAGCCTTCGGTCGAGACCGTGTTACCGGCCGTGAGAGCCATCGTGGTCGTACCGAACGACGGCGCAGCGCCAGCGAGCGTAGCAGCCGAGCAATCCGGCGAAACCCACGTGCCGACGAAGCAAGTCTGCGCAGCGGTGTTGCCGTTGCCGCGGAACATCACGGTGCCAGTAACCGCCGCCGCCGGGGCCATACCCGAGTTGCCGACGAGGCCCGTGTCGCTCACGGTGACGTTGAATTCAAGCGCCGGTGCCGCGGCGAAGCGCGTGTTGGCCGAAATGCCGGCCGCGTACGCGATCGTCGGAGCCGCACGGTCCACGCCGAACGTCTGGAGGCACGCAGCCGGATTCCCGGTGCGATTGCCCAGCTTGTCCTGCGCGTACTGCAACAGGCAGTAGTCCGCGTTCGTCGCCGAGGCGGCGAGCGAGGTCGGATCGGTGATGTCAGCAGCGGCCTTCGCCGCGGTCAAGTCCGCGCCGACCTTGGCCGCATACGTCACCGTGCCAACGCCACCAACGCCAGCCGCACCGTCAAGGACTGCAGCGGCGATCATGCCGTTGTTACCAGCGGCCGTGACCGTCGTGAACTTCGCGGCATCGTTCAGCCAGCTGAGGGCGCGACCATTCGGATTGGCAACCGTGTTGCCAGCCCCAAAGACCGCCGCAGCGTTCGGCGCACGGTTGTCAATGCGGATTCCCGAGCCAACGTTGACCGGGAGCGCCGTGGTCGTGTACGGATTGCCGACCGAGTCCTGCGCTGCCGCGACCGAAACGAACTCGCCCGTCGAGAGCGCGCCGGCGCAGACCGTGCCGTTGAACTCGTACTTCGCCAAGTTGGTGGCACCAGCGGTGCCCGAGTTGACCCACGAAGCCGTCCAGGAGGAACCGGTGGTGGGAGCCGTCAGGGCCTTCGCGCGCTGTGCGGTACCGTTGTTGTCGCAGGCCGCCGTGCCGAAGTTGACCGTCGCCGAAGCAAGCTTCGTCCCCGTGTACGACACCGGGATGATGCTTACTGCGACGTCGCCCTTGGAGAAGCTGTAGCCGGAGCCGTTCAGGGCGGTGGCCGTCGTGCCGCCGACCGTCACGGTCGTCGAGAACGTGTTGACATTGGCGAACGTCAACGACTGCGAGGCCGTAGCCGTCGCTGCGGGCGTCGCCGTGCCGCCAGCGGAGGTGTACACGCGAGCCGAGACCGGCCGCGCGCCGTTCGACCACGTCGCAGCGCCCGTCAAGGCATTGAACGCGGCCGTGTTCACAGAGAACACGATCTGCGGGAACGTCGTCTGGGCCGCAACGGCTTCGTCAGCCGCAAAGCGGAGCGCCGCGGACTGCGCGGCCGTGAACGTCTGCGTGGCGGCCACCGCACCGTCCACGAGCAGATCAACCGTCTTGATCGTCTGGTTGCCCGGATTGACGTTCAGCGTCACGTCCATCTGGCCAACAACTGCCGTCGGGTCCACCGGCGTGTTCAGACCGCCCTTGGTGACCGACTGAATCGACACAGTCGCCGGGATCAGCGCCGTCGCAGCCTGCACGACGACGGTGGCGCATCCCTTGACCTTCTGCGTGCCAGAGGTCGCTTCGGCGCAAACCGCAACGCCAGGCGTGGCAGCAACCGCGGTGACAACGCCCGTCGCTCCGACGGTCGCCTTGGCGGCGTCAGACGACGACCAAGCGATCGTCGCGGTGACACCAGCGTCGGCATTGACTGCCGCCGTGAAGGAGAGCGTCTGACCGATGGTCAGGGTCGCCGTCGCCGGCGCAACGTCAACGCTGTTGATCTTGCTAGGAGCGGGAGTGGCCGGCGTCGGCGTGAGCGTGGTCGGACCCGCCACCGTAACCTTGTCGCCGCAAGCCGCGAGCAACGCGGCGCCGACGATGACAATCATCTTACGAGAGAAATTCATGGAATCCCCTGTGGAAGTAGCACTACAAGAAAACATCAAGAAAGCGAATCCTCGCGTACCCGCAACGCCTCCATCCACGGAAAGACGTCCTCGCAAGGCAAAACACACTGCTGGCCAATCTCGTGGAATATGGCAACGATACGGCCAGCCAGCAACCCCCGAGAGGGTGCTTTTTGTCCGTTTCGCGCGCCACATTTCCGATGCCCAGACCGGCCAGCCACTCTTATAGTTGTGGCGATCGGTTCGGGTGCCCAAAAGTACGACCCCCGTGAGTCCCCGTCAAGCAAGCGAGGACTCCTATGCCAAGGATAGACGAGGCACAGGAAACAGGGTAACAGTGTCCGTGGGTTAGGGGTTCGGGGTGGCGGGTGCAGGTTAGGGGGAACGGGGTTACCCACCCCCCTGACTTGCACCCGCCACCCCGAACTCAATCCCTCCCCCCTCCCCTCACTTGCACCCGCCACCCCGAACCCAATCCCTTGTTGTACCTGCACCCTCCACCCCGTACTCACCCACCCAGTACCCCCCGACAAAACAACTCCCGATGGTGCGCTGTCATCCCATTCGCCCGCAGCGCCGCCATGTGGATGGGCGTGCCGTATCCCGCGTTCGCCTCCCAGCCGTAAACCGGGTACCGAACAGCCAGGGATCGCATCAGCCGGTCGCGCGCCACCTTGGCCACAATGCTCGCGCATGCAATTACATAGATGCGGGCATCCCCACCCACGAAGGCGCGGTGCTCTACCCCGAGTGTTTTTATCGGCTTGCCGTCCACGAGCACGACGTCCGGCTGAGCCCCCAGGCGCCCCAGCGCCCGCCGCATGGCCAGGGCCGTCGCCTGGTAGATGTTGAGTTCAGCGATCTCCCGCACGCTCGCCGCCCCCAACGCTACGGTCACCGCCCGCTCGCGGATCTTCACGGCGAGCCGCTCACGCTCGGCGGCGCTCAGCTTCTTGGAGTCTTCCACCCCGGCGATGGCCCGTGCGGTGGGCGGCATGATGATGGCGCACGCGAAAACGGGGCCCGCAAGCGGGCCCCGTCCGACTTCATCCACCCCAGCAATCAGCTGGGCGCCTTCGGCGCGCAGTGAGCGCTCGACTGCGCTCCACCGCGCCATCAGCCTTTACGCCTTGTCCGCCGTGCCGGTGGCCGGAACGACGACGCGCACCTTCTTCTCCTTGATGCGGGTCGCCTTGCCCGTCAGCTCGCGGAGATAGAACAGCTTGGCGCGACGCACGCGACCGCGACGCACGACGTTGATGCTCTCGAGCATGGGCGAGTGCAGCGGGAAAATGCGCTCCACGCCAATGCCGTTGCTGATCTTGCGGACGGTAAACGTGGCGCTGACCCCAGCTCCCTTGCGGGCGATGCAGACGCCCTCAAATGCCTGGATGCGTTCCTTTTCGCCTTCCTTGACGCGCACGTTCACCTTGACGGTGTCGCCCGCACGGAAGGGAGGAACAACCCTGAGCCACTCTTTTTGCGTTTCGATGAACGGGTGCATCACAAGCCCCTGAAGGTGTTCGTATTAGAGCCTCAGAAGATACCCAGCTAAACAGCTAGCGTCAAGCGGGGAAGAGAGTTCGGGTAACTGCTGGTTCGGGGTTCGGGGTATGGGGTGCACGTGAGGGGAGTGGGTACCCGCACTCACCACTTGCACCCGCCACCCCGAACCCACCACCCGCACTCACCACTTGCACCCAATACCCCGAACCCACCACCTGCACCCACCCCCCCATTACTCCCTCTCCTTCGTCCTCCGCTCCCCCTCCACCTTCCTCCACTTCTCAATCTCCGCATGGTGCCCGCTTAGTAGCACCTCTGGCACCGTGAACCCCCGGAACTCGGGGGGCCTCGTGTAGCTGGGCGCCGAGATGCCGCGGCCGTAGAACGAATCGCCGCGGGCGCTGTCCGGGTCGTTCATGGCGCCGGGAAGCAGGCGCACCACGGCGTCCACGATGCACAGCGCCGCCGGCTCGCCGCCCGACAGCACGAAGTTGCCAATCGACATCTCCTCGGTGGCCAGATGATCGGCCACGCGCTGGTCGACGTCCTTGTAGTGCCCACAGAGCAGCGTCAACTCGTCACCGGCGGCAAAGCGCTCGGCGTCGGCGTGCGCAAACACCTTGCCGCGCGGGGAGAGCAGCACGATGGGCGCCTTGGCACCGAGTGCCTCGACACACTCGAAAAACGGACCTGGCTTCATCACCATGCCGGCTCCACCACCATACGGATAGTCATCCACCGTGCGGTGCCGGTCGTGCGTGTAGTCGCGCAGGTCGGCCACGTGATACTCCACGCTGCCGGCCTCCTTGGCCTTGCTCGGGATGCTGAGCGCGAGCGGCGTGGCGAAGAACTCGGGGAAGATGGTGACGATGTTGATCTTCACTCGAGCAACCCCGCCGGGACATCGAGCGTCATCGTGCGCGCCACCCGATCGAAGTGCTGCACGAAGGCGTCGTTGAACGGCACGTCGCGCACGCCGCGCACGGTGCGGATCTCGAGCACCACGCCCTGCGGCAGCTCGTACCAGCCGGTGATCTCGCCGATCTCGGCGCCGGCCGCGTCGAACGTGCGCATCCCCGCGAGTTCGTGCAGCCACAGCTCGCCCTCGGCGGGGGGCGTGAGTTCGTCGGACGGCACCAGAAAGGTGCGCCCGTTCCATCGCTCGGCTTCGGTGCGGTCGGCAATGCCCTCGAAGAACACCAGCAGGCCGTCCTTGAAGGGGCGCACGGCCTGTACGACGAGCGCACGCGACTGACCCGTGCGCGGGTCGAGGGCCAGGTCGCCGTTGGGGGTGCCCACGAAAACACGTGCGCCGAGCGCGAAGATCGCGTCCGGCGCATCGGTCATCGGCAACACCACCAGTTCTCCCTTGAGGCCATGAGCACGGCGAACGCGCCCGACGACCGCAGTGGCCCCGATGGTCACGGTGTTACTCGCTGGTCTCCGCGACGGGCGCGGCATTCTCCGTGAGGGGCACGGCCATGGCGGCGAGCTTGACCGCGAGGCGGGCTTCGTGACGCGCCTTGAGCACGCCGGCCTTGCGGAGGAGCGAACGCACCGTGTCGGACGGCTGCGCGCCGACACCGAGCCAGTAGTTGGCCCGCTCGACGTTCAGGTTGACGGCCTTCTCGCCAGTGCGGGGCTGATACTGCCCGATGACTTCAATGAACTTGCCGTCGCGCGGTGCGCGCGAGTCGGCGACGACGATGCGGTACATAGGGGCCTTTTTGCGGCCCGCGCGGCGAAGTCGGATAGCTACGGCCATCGGATTGCACTCCAGTGTGGCGATGAGGCGCTGCGTCACTGGGCTCATCGCGGGGCCGGGGCATCCGGTCCGCACCCAGGGCCCTTTGCGGGGGCGGGAGCAGCTAGCCTAGAAGGATAAGCGGGCGGGGGTTCAACTACAAGGGAAGCCGTGGGCTATAAGCTCTACGCCGTAGGCCGTCGGCTTACGGCAAAACAGAACGCCGTCCAAAACCGGCGTACCGGTCGGACGGCGTAAAACGTACAGCGTACAGCCCAAAGCTTCTTTTGCCGTTATCTCATGCCCGGGAACTGCATCCTCCCTCCCCCCCGCATGGATTTCATCATCTTCTGCATCCCCTTGAACTGCTCGAGCAGCTTGTTCACTTCGCTGACCGGGCGGCCGGCGCCCTTGGCGATGCGCACTCGGCGCGACCCGTTGAGGATATCGGGCTTCTTGCGCTCCTCGAGGGTCATCGACAGCACGATGGCCTCGAGGTGCTTCATCCGCTTGGGATCGGTGTTGACCTGCTTCAGCATCTTGCTGTTGACGCCGGGGAGCATCTTGAGGATGCCTTCCATGGGGCCGAGTCGCTGAATCTGCTTCATGGCCGAGAGGAAGTCGCCGAGGTCCATGCCCTCTTTGCGCACCTTCTTGTCGAGGCGCTTGGCCTCGTCGGCGTCGATGGCGCCCTGCGCCTTCTCCACCAGCGTCAGCACGTCGCCCTGCTGCAGGATGCGCCCGGCCATGCGGTCGGGATGGAACTCTTCGAGTGCGTCGGACTTTTCGCCGACACCGATGTACTTGATGGGCTTCTTGGTGACGCCGTAGATCGACAGTGCCGCACCGCCGCGCGCGTCGCCGTCCATCTTGGTGAGGATCACGCCGGTGAGTCCCAGCGCGCCATCGAAGCCCTGCGCGATCTTCACGGCGTCCTGACCGGTCATGCCGTCGGCGACGAGCAGGATTTCGTCGGGGCGCACGGCCTCCTTGAGGCGGCGCAGTTCGTCCATCATGTCTTCGTCGATCTGCAGGCGGCCGGCGGTGTCGATGAGCACCACGCGGTCGCGCTCACGGCGCGACACGTCCAGACCGGCGCGAGCGATGGCCACGACGTCGGTGGTGGAGCGATCGGCGAAGACGGGGACGTCGATTTCCTTGCCGAGCGTCTCGAGCTGGTCGATGGCGGCGGGGCGATAGACGTCGGCGGCGATCAGGCGCACCTGGCGCCCTTCGCCCTTGAGCTTGCGCGCGAGCTTGGCGGCGGTCGTGGTCTTGCCGGAGCCCTGCAGGCCGACCATCAGCACCACGGTGGGCGGCACGGACGACAGCTTGAGCCCTTCCTTGCGCTCGCCGAGCATGACGGTGAGTTCGTCGTAGACGATCTTCACCAGCTGCTGCGCGGGCGACACGGTCTTGATCTGCGCCACGCCAACGGCGCGTTTCTCGACGCGTTCGAGGAACTCGCGGGTCAGCGCAAAGTTGACGTCGGCCTCAATGAGGATGCGCCGCACTTCGCGCAGTCCGTCCTTGATGTCGGCTTCGGTGAGGAGGCCGCGCCCGCGGAGCTTCGCAAAGGCGGATTCGAGTTTGTCGGAGAGTTCGTGGAACATGCTGGAAGATAGTCGATCGTCGGGTTGGGCAAGGAGCTTGGTGTTCAACGCGGGGATCGAGTCGTTCTACGCCGCTGGCATCGAGTCATTCAACGCGGAGACCGGAGGGGCGCGGAGGGCCGCGGAGGACTGCAATTCGTGGGGGTATGGGCGGAAGGTACCTGCGGCACAAGTCCCCACAATTGCAGTTGCGGTACTCCGTGGCCCTCCGCGCCCCTCCGGTCTCCGCGTTGAAAAAAACAGGACCCAGCCCGCCACCAGCCAAGACAAGGCTTTCGCGAATTCGCGCGGATGCTAGCTTGTAGGCGTGACCGCGCCCGGGGCATCTTCACCCGCCGATCTACCCCGCAACGACCGACCGCTGCTCGTGTTGCGGTCGACCGTCGTCTTCCCGCGCGGCACCGTTGCGGTGCAGATGGGCGCACCCGAGAACGTCGCCCTGCTCGCGGCGCACCCCGAAGGCGACCTCGAGGTCATTGTCGCCGTGGCCCCCGCGCGCGACGCCTCGCCTGACCCCGCCACGCTCGTGGGACGCATTGGCGTCCTGGCCCGCGTGATCAGCCGCACCGCCCTGGCCGGCGACACCATGCAGGTCACGCTCGAAGGCACAGCGCGCGTGCGGATCAGCCAGGTGGAGCGCCGCGGCACCGTCACGTATGCCGCCACAGAGAACGTCACCGAGCTTCCCGGCGATGCGCCGTCACTGCGCACGCTGCTCGCGCAACTCGCCGACGCCGCCGATCGCCTGGTGGAAGCCAGCGACAGCACGCCGCCGGAGCTCTCGGCGCTGGTGCGACTCAACGGCGGCACGCCCGGCTACGCCGCCGACCTCGTGGCCGCGCGCGGCCCGTTCCGTGCCACCGACAAGGACGAGGTGCTGCAGCGCCTGGACCTCACCGATCGCGTGACGTACGTGATCGGCCGCATCGAAAAAGAACTCACCCGCTCGGCCGTGCTCGAAGACGTGCGCCAGCAGACCGACGTCAACATCGAGCGGCATCATCGCGAGTTCTACCTGCGCCAGCAGCTGCGCGCCATTCAGTCGGAGCTGGGCGAGAGCGATCCGCAGGAGAGCGAGACCGCCGACCTGCTGAAGCAGATCGAGCGCGCCACGCTGCCGCCGACGGTGTTCACCGAGGCGCGCCGCGAGGTGGCGCGCCTGCGCGGGCTCTCGAGCGCGTCCAGCGAATACCAGGTGCTGCGCAACTACCTGGAGTGGATCCTCGCGCTGCCGTGGGACCGCACCAGCGGCGAGCCCGACATCGCGCTGGACAAGGTGGACGCGGCGCTGAATGATCGGCACTGGGGGCTGCGCGAAGCCAAGGACCGCATTCTCGAGCATCTGGCCGTGCGCAAGCTGCGCGGCGGCCACGCCCCGGGCCCCATCCTCTGCTTCGTGGGACCGCCGGGCACGGGCAAGACATCGCTGGGCGAGGCCATTGCCGCGGCCATCGGTCGGCAGTTCTATCGCATCTCGGTGGGCGGGGTACGCGACGAAGCCGAAATTCGCGGGCACCGTCGCACCTACGTGGGATCGCTCCCCGGCCTGCTGGTGCAAGCCCTGCGCCGCGTGGGCGTCTGCGACCCGGTGATGATGATCGACGAGATCGACAAGATGTCGCCGGGCGGCCCCAGTGGAGATCCCACCGCGGCCATGCTCGAGGTGCTCGACCCCGCGCAGAACGCGACCTTCGTCGACCACTTCCTGAACCTGCCGGTGAACCTGTCGTCGGTGCTGTTCATCGCGACGGCCAACAACCTGTTCGACATTCCGCCGGCGCTGCGCGACCGACTCGAGGTGATCCGCATTGCGGGCTACACCATCGAGGAGAAGGTGGAGATCGCGTGGCGCTACCTGCTGCCGCGCCTGCTCGAGGAGCACGGCATCAGCGACCTCGACCTGCAGTTCACCGACGAGACGCTGGGCTACCTGGCCAGCCGCTACTCGCGCGAGGCGGGGCTGCGCAACTTCGAGCGCTCGCTGTCGGCGCTCATGCGCAAGCGCGCGCGCCGCAAGGCCGATGGTGAAGTCGGCGCGTGGATCGTGGACCAGGCGCGCATCGAGGATGTCCTCGGCCCGCCACGCTACGCCGCCGAGGCCGCCGAGCAGGAGGCCGAGGTGGGCGCGGTCACCGGGCTCGCGTGGACATCCACCGGTGGCGAACTGATGACCATCGAGGCCCTGCTGATGTCGGGAAGCGGCCGGCTGCTGGTCACCGGCCAGCTGGGCGATGTGATGCGTGAATCCGTGGACGCTGCGTGCTCGTACGTACGATCACGCGCACGCACGCTGCGCCTGGGGGATCCCGAGTTCAAGCACACCGACCTGCACGTGCACTTTCCCGCCGGATCGGTGCC
>CANNKR010000040.1 GCA_947504615.1 Gemmatimonadota bacterium
CACGGTCGGTCTTGGCCACCACGATCAGCCCCGAGGTGTCCTTGTCGAGCCGGTGCACCAGCCCCGCGCGGTCCTCGCCCGCCCCATCGGCCAAGGGCTGGCCGCGCCACTTGAGCGCGTTCACCATGGTGCCCGTCCAGTTGCCCGGCGCCGGATGCACCACCATGCCGGCCGCCTTGTCGATCACGAGCAGTTCGTCGTCCTCGAACACCACCGACAACGGAATCTGCTCGGCGAGCACCTCACGCCCCGGCGGCGGCGGCACGTCCACGGCCACCTGCGCGCCGCGTTCGGCCCGGAAACTCGCCCGCTCGCGGCGCCCGTTCACCAGCACCTTTCCGTTGGCCACGAGCGTGGCCGCCTGAGAGCGCGTCAGCCCGAGCACGCGCGACACCAGCACGTCGAGGCGCGGCGCGTCGTCTTCCGCGACCGCGAAT
Organism: Gemmatimonadota bacterium; assembly: GCA_947504615.1. Taxonomy (GTDB): domain Bacteria; phylum Gemmatimonadota; class Gemmatimonadetes; order Gemmatimonadales; family Gemmatimonadaceae; genus PNKL01. The sequence continues at coordinate 438 of CANNKR010000040.1, forward strand.
TCGTGATGGGTGCCCGCCCCGTTCGGCGCCGTCACGGCGCGACTAACCGGCGACGCCGAGGGACGACGGATCCGATGCGGCGGTGGACGCAGCATCCGAGACCACCGTCGGCGCGTCGGCTGGCGCGTCGGCTGGGACAGCAGCCAGCGCCGACGCCTGCGCCGCGGAAGACTGCTCCTCCGCCGTATCGGCACGCCACAGCACCAACGCCAGCAGGAACGCACCGCTGGTCACCGCGATATCGGCCACGTTGAACGTGGGCCAGCGCCAGTCTCCGACGCCGACATCGATGAAGTCCACGACGCCGCGCCCCGACTTGAGCCGGTCAAGCAGGTTGCCCAGCGCGCCGCCGCTGACGAGCGCGAGCGCGAGCGTGCGGAGGCGGTCCACCAGCGGCGTCTCGAGATAGAGCCTCCCGAGGACCAGCAGCGCGACGATCGTGAGGGCAATGAAGATCCAGCGCGACTGCGCGCCCAGGTGCAGCCCGAACGCCGCCCCGGGATTGTACACCAGCGTCAGCCGCAGCCCCTCGCCCCACAGCGGGCGCGGCAGGTACGCCGGGATCAGCCGGTCGACCGCAACGACCTTCGTGAAGGCGTCCACGAGGAGTACGCTCCCCGTGACGCCCCAGAAGATCCCCGGCTTACTTCTTCGCATCTTCCTCGCGCTGCTTGCAGTCGATGCAGTAGCGCGCGTGCGGCAGCGCCTCGAGGCGCTCGATCGCGATCTCGCCCTCGCAGTGCTGGCACTGCCCGAACGTCTCGGGCGTCTTGTAGAGCCGGCGCAGCGCCTGGTTCACGTGCCACAGGAAGCGCCCTTCCTTGGACGCAAACAGGAACGCCTTCTCGCGCTCCATGGCGTCCGTCCCCTGATCCGCCATGTGAAACGAGTAGCTCGACAGGTCGCCGTCGGCGCCCTGCTGCCCGTTGTTCAGCGTCTCGTCCCACTGGCCGAGTTCCTTGAGCACCCGCTTGCGCTCCTCAAGGAGGAGTTTCTCGAGCATCTGCAGCTGCTTCTTGGTGAGCGACTTGAACTTCTTCTCACCGCCGGTCTGAGGCGCCATCGTCAGGATACCTTCTGGAGAGCGAGGGAAACAGGCACACCGTCGAGGTCGGCGGTGATGCCAAGGGGACCATCAGGGGAAAGCGCCGTGCCAACGTGCAGCACGAGCGTCAACGTCTCGTCACAGATCCAGCCGCGGTGCGACTCCACCGCCTCGTGCAGGGCCGCCGGGCCCGCCACCCACAGCGTGATGCGGTCACTCACGTGCAGCCCCGATTCCTTGCGGAACCGCTGCACGCGGCTCACGAGCTCGCGTGCGAGCCCCTCGCGACGTAGCGCCTCGGTGAGCGTCGGATCGATGGCCGCAAAGCGCATACCGTCCTGCGACACCACCAGCGCGCCGCTCGCCTTGCGCACGATCGTCACGTCATCGGCATCCAGCGCCCGCGAGTGGCCGCCCACCGTCACGTGCACCGGCTCCCCCCGCTCGAACGCCAGCAAGGTGGCCGAGTGCAGCGCGTTCACCGCCTGCGCGGCCTGCGGCGTGTCCTTGCCCCACTTCTTGCCGAGCGTCCGGAAGTTGGCCTTCGCCTCGAGCGCCACCAGCGAATCGGCCGACCCGAGAAACTCCACGCGCTTCACGTTGAGTTCGCCGGACAGCAGCGGCACCAGCGCGTCGAGCAATGCCTGATCGGCCCCGCCCGCCACGCAGACCAGCCGCGAGAGCGGCTGACGCACCTTGATGCCGGCCTCTTCGCGCGCCGCGCGTCCGAGGGTGGCGAGCGCGCGCACCTCGGTCATCGCCGTCTCCAGCGGGAGATCGCGCATTGCGCCGCCGGCGCGCACAAAGTCGGCCAGATGCACCGACGAGCCGGTGAGCTCCCGGTGAATCCAGTCGCTGATGAACGGTGCGAACGGCGCCAGCAGGCGCGTCACCACCGTGAGCACTTCGTGCAGCGTGGCGAAGGCCGCGCGGTTGTCGGCGCTGTCCACCTCGTAGAACCGCGCCCGCGACTGCCGCACGTACCAATTGGCCACGTCTTCGGCGACGAACTCCATCAGGGCGCGCGCCGCCGCCGTGGCGTCGAAGCGCTGCAACTCGTCGTCCACCACCGCTTCCACGGCCGAGAGCCTCGACAGAATCCAGCGGTCCAGCAACGGACGGTCCGCCAGCGCGGGATCGGCGTCCGAGGGTGCCCAGCCAAAGTTGGCGTACTGCGCAAAGATGCCGCTGTAGATGTTCTTCAGCGTCAGCAGGAACCGCCCGGCCGTTTCGCGAATCACGCTTTCGTCGAAGCGGCGCGGCACCCACACCTGGCTCGATGACACCAGGAACAGGCGCACCGCGTCCACGCCGTGGCGTTCGATCACTTTCCACGGATCCACCGTGTTGCCGCGCGACTTCGACATCTTCTGGCCCGCCTGGTCCAGCACCAGGTCGTTGACGACCACCGCGCGATACGGCTCGGCCACCCCCTCGTCGAGCGCGTGCCCCCCGGACGAATGCTCGGCGTCCGCGGCGTGCCGCTTGCCGGCGCTCGCCTTCTTCTTGCCGTCCTCGGGGTGCAGCGCATCGCCAAGTCCGGTCGCGATCGCCAGCAGCGAGTAGAACCACCCGCGCGTCTGGTCCACGCCCTCGGCAATGAAGTCGGCCGGATACTGCCGCGCGAACTCCTCGTGATTCTCGAACGGATAGTGCCACTGGGCAAACGGCATCGATCCCGAGTCGAACCAGGTGTCCACCACCTCGGTGACGCGGTGCATCGTCCCGTCGCATTCGCCGCACGGCCACACGTAGCCATCGATGTGCGGCTTGTGCGGATCGAAGCCCACGCCCAGCGCGTGCCCCGTGCGCACCGCCAGCTCGGCAAAGCTGCCGATCACCTCGCGGTGCGTCGTGTCGGCGTCGCAGACCCACACCGGCAGCGGCGTTCCCCAAAAACGGTCGCGCGAGATGGCCCAGTCGATGTTGTTCTCCAGCCACGAACCGAACCGCCCGGCCCCCACTTCGGCCGGGCTCCAGTTCACCGCCGCGTTGCGCGCGATCATCGCGTCCTTGAACGCGGTGGTGCGCACGAACCACGACGAGCGCGCGAAGTACAGCAGCGGCGTCTTGCAGCGCCAGCAGTGGGGATAGCTGTGCGTGAAGCGGCCGTCCTTCCACAGCACGCCGCGCCGCTTCAGCTCCTCGATGATCAGCGGGTCGGCGGCCTTCACGAACTGGCCGCCCACCACGGGGATCTCCGCGGGGAACTCGCCGCGCGCATTCACCGACTGCAGAAACGCCAGGTCATACTGCTGACCGGCCGCGTAGTCGTCGGCCCCGAATGCCGGCGCGAGATGCACCACACCCGATCCGTCGTCGGCCGACACGAAGTCCGCGGCCACCACGATCTCTCGCGCGCCGTCGCCATACGCCACCCAGTCCAGCGGACGCTGGTAGTGCGCGCCAGTGAGCGCGCGCCCCGCGAAGCTGTCCACCACGTCCCAGCGGTCCGCCCAGTCGGCGCCCATCACCGCGCTCACGCGCGCCTCGGCGAGAATCAGCGTCCACTCGGCCCCGGTCTTCTTGCGCACCTCGACGTAGGTGAGGTCGGCGTTCACCGCCAGCGCGGCGTTCGAGACCAGCGTCCACGGCGTCGTCGTCCACACCAGGATGCGCCGTTCCCCGCTCTTGCCCGTCTGCGTCAGCTTCAGCTGCAGGTAGACCGACGGATCCTCGACATCCTCGTAGCCCTGCGCCACCTCGTGGCTCGACAGCGACGTGCCGCACCGCGGGCAGTACGGCAGGATCTTGTGCCCCTGGTACAGCAGTCCCTTGGCATGCAGCATCGACAGCGCCCACCACACGCTTTCCACGTACTCGTTGTGGTACGTCACATACGCGTGCTCGTAGTCGAGCCAGTACGCAATGCGGTTCGACAGCTTCTCCCACTCTTCGCGGTACTTCCACACGCTCTCGCGGCAGAGCCGGTTGAACTCGGCCACGCCCACACGCTCGATGTCCTGCTTGCCGCTGATCCCCAGCGCCTTCTCGACCTCGATCTCCACCGGCAGGCCGTGCGTGTCCCACCCTGCCTTGCGGTCCACGAGAAATCCCTTCATCGCCCGGTGACGGCAGAACAGATCCTTGATGGTGCGCGAGAACAGGTGATGAATGCCCGGACGCCCGTTGGCGGTCGGCGGCCCTTCGAGGAAGACCCAGCGCGGCGATTCGGCGCGCGCGGCCAGCGACGTCTCGAACAGCTTTTCCTTGTTCCACTGCGCCAGCAGCTCGCACTCCATCGCATCCGCCGGGCGATCCGGCGGCAGCGGCGCAAAGCGCACGGTCGAACTCTGTTCCTGCGTCACAGCTGCTCCAGCACGCCGCGCACCAGCGCGGTCAGGTTCGGCTCGGCCCCCGTGGCCGTGGCAATGATCCGGTCGAGGCTCGCCGGTTCGAGTGCGTCGGGCAGGCACTGGTCGGTGATGATCGACAGCCCCAGCACGCGGAATCCCGCCTGCACCGCGACGATGACCTCAGGGACAGTGCTCATCCCCACGACGTCGGCACCCAGCGCGCGCAGCATGCGGTACTCGGCGCGCGTCTCGAGATTCGGCCCCGACACCGCCACGTACACGCCCTCGCGCAGCGTGATGCCGTGGGCCACCGCCACCCGGCGCGCCACGGCACGCAGCGTCGCGTCGTACGGCGCGCTCATGTCGGGGAACCGGTCGCCGAACGCCGCGTCGTGCGCGCCGATGAGCGGGTTGTCGCCCAGCAGGTTGATGTGATCCGCGATCAGCATGAGGTCGCCCGGCGCCCACAGCGGATGCATGCCGCCACACGCGTTCGCCACCACCAGCGTCGTTGCGCCGAGTGCCCGCAGCACCCGCACCGGCAACGTCACCTGCTGCAGCGCATAACCCTCGTAGCGGTGAAAGCGCCCCTGCATGGCGATGACTCGTCGCCCAGCCAGCGTCCCGATCAGCAGCCGCCCTGCGTGCGACTCCACCGTCGATAACGGGAAGCCCGGGATGTCGCCGTAGGGAATCTCGCAGTCCACCGTGATCGCGCGTCCCAGTGCCCCAAGACCGGTGCCGAGGATCAGCGCCACCTCGGGAACCACCGTCGTGCGGGCACGCACCGCAGCCACCGCGGCCTCAACGGCGGCAGTGGTATGCGCATGTTCGGAACCAGGAAAGCGAACGGTCATCAGCGTGGCAAAGCGTGGAGTGCGACGGACGAACACCGGTGATCAGCTCACGGTGGTGCGCCCTGCGGTACCCGCTACTTCGCGTCCTCCTCGTCGGGTCCACCTTCATCGAGCCAGCTGGGCGATTTTTCCTTCACCACCTCGCTCGCGCGATCGCTAGGCACCGGCACGCGGGGCGCCGGCGTCTCCTCGGCCGCCTTGAGCTCACTGGCCTGACGCTCGGTGAACGCCCGCCACTGTGCCAGGTACGCCTGCCGCGCGCGCTCCAGCGCCTCGAGCTGCAGTTGCAGGCTGCGCACCTCGTGGCGTGACTCTTCCACCAGCTTCTCACCCTCGGCGCGCGCCTCGCGCAGGATCAACTGCGCCTCGCGCTCGGCCTGTTCGCGTGTCTCGGCCCGCAACTGTTGCGCGGTGATCAGCGCGTCATTCAGCGCCTTGTCGCGCTCGCGGAAGGCGCGCAACTGCTCGTGAAAGCCCTTGGCCTTCGCCTCCAGCTCCTGGTTGGCACGCGTCAGCCGCTCCAGTTCCTCCGCGATCTGGTCGCGAAACTGGTCGACACGCGCCTTGTCGTAGCCGCGCAGCGCCGACCCGAAGTCGTAGCGCCGCACATCGACTGGCGTGAGATGAAAGACGTCGTCGCTCATCAATGCCTCTCCCCGAACAGGACCGTTCCAAGCCGCACCATGGTCGCGCCCTCTTCGACGGCGACCTCGAAATCCCCGGACATGCCCATCGACAACTCCTCGGCCGGATGCCCGGCCGCACGCAGCACCTCGCGCGCCGCCCGCGTGCCGCCAAAGACCCGGCGCAGCGTGGCTTCATCCGCGTCGAGCGGCGCCATGGTCATGGCGCCCACCACGCGAAGGCCGGAACATCCTGCCAACCGCTCCGCCTCACGCGCCAGTTCCGGCAACGCCAGGCCTCCCTTCGATGCTTCCCCCGCCAAGTTCACCTGCACCAGCACGTCCACGGGGCGCGCGCGCCGACGCCCCACGTCATCCACCGCGTCGGCCAGTCGCGCACTGTCCAGCGCGTGCAGCAGCCAGAAGTGATCGAGCGCCTTCGCCTTGTTGCGTTGCAGGTGACCGATCAGGTGCCAGCGAACCGGCACCGTCACCAGCGCCTGCTTGTCCAGCGCCTCCTGCACGCGATTCTCGCCCACGTCCTCCACGCCAGCCGCATACGCGGCCTCAACAGCTTCCGCGCCATACGTCTTGGTGACGGCCACCAGCCGCACCGCCTGTCCGTGCCCACCCCGGCGCACCGAATTCGCAATGCGCTCCCTCACTTCCGCCACCCGAGCTGCCACGTCTTGCATAGCCGTCAAAAATAGCGAGTTGCGCCCTGTGAGCGATAGGCACCTGCCCCACCGTAACGCCCACAATCCGCCATCTACCGTCTACCGTCTACCGTCCGTACCACCACCCCACTCCGCAGCAACGCCGCCACCACCCGGCTGAACGGCTCCGCGTGACCGCCCACCAGCCGGCCACCACGCACCCAGAGCGCCTTCAGCACCGAATCGTCCGCGTACGTCGGCTCGAAGACCGGGCGCCCCTGCTTCGCCGCCGCCGCCAGCACCCGTCCGCGCATGGCGGCCACCCCCGCCCAATCCGTCCCCACATCCATCTGGTGGCGCCGGGCAAGCTCGGCCCGATACCAGGCCGTCGGCAGCAGCGGCATGGCCAGTACCAGCACATCCGGACGCAATCGCTCCGCGCCTTGCAGGTACCACAGGGGGTACAACTCATTGTCCGCGGATGCCGCGAAGACCGCGTCGCGCGGCAACTCGCGCAGGATGCGTTCCGCAAACGCGTGCGGCAATGCCGCCTCGACGCCGCGCCGCGTCGTCGCCGGCCAGTTCAAGAGCACGGGCGCCAGCACGCCGAAGGCGCCGACGACGAACTCCCGCCCCGGCCACGCCACCGCTGCTCGCCGAGCGAGCGCGCGAACGCCCAGGCCGTACCACACGCCGCACGCGGCAAAGCCGAAGGCAAAGAAATAGTCGCGCTCCCGGACTTCACGCACCGCGCCGTCCGACAGGTTCCCGAGCGAGAACGACCACCCCGTCTTGAAGTTCAGCGCCAGGGCCGCGCCAAGCGTGCCGGCGAGCAACAGCACAGCCACCGCCCGCGCCGTCCGCCGGTCGCGCTGCCAGTGCCACCGCGCGCCAATGCACAGCACGACCAGCGCCGCCGCCGACAGCACCGCGCGGGGCCACGTCGGCACCGCGCTCGGCGAAACCCCCAGTGCGAACTGCCAGTCGAAGTACTGCACCACCATGCCGACCTGCGCCCACCATGGCGACTGCCGCGGCCACGCACCGGTGCTGCCGTACTGGGCGCGTCCCACGACGTCGCGCCACGCCTCGAGCGTGGCCGCGTTCCCCTGGTTCAGCACAGGGTCGTGCCACGCGCGCATCCAGAGCAATCCCAGCGCAGACAGCGCGAGCAGCAGCAGCGCGATGGCGGCGAGCATCTCGCCCCACCCGGAGGTGCGAGCGCGCTTCCGCCGTGCGGACGGTCGCGGCACAGGCGCAACCGCAGGCGCAACCGGCCAGGCCAGCAGCGCGGCCATCGGGGCGACGACGAGCACGCCGGGGTGCAGCGCGTAGCCGAGCACCAGCGCGTACAGGGTCACCAGTCGCCAGCGTGCGCCGCGGCGGCGCCCCGCCGCGTCGGCGGCGACAATCACGAGTGCGATGGCCAGAAAGACCAGCGCGTAGACTTCCGTCTCTGTGGCGTTGCGCCAGACGCTGGTCATTGCACCGGCCGTGATACCGGCAGCCACGCCCGACCACCGGTCTCCCGTCGACGTCGCCACCCACCCACCGAGCAGCGCGCAGCCAGCGGCGGTGGCCATAGCCGACAACAGGTTGGTGGCGAGCACCGTGGAGACGCCCGGGAGCAGCAGGTGCCAACTGCGCGCCACCACCACATACAGTGCCGTGCCCGGTGGATGCGGAATGCCGAACCCGTCGGCCGCGAGCGCCAGTTCGCCGGCGTCCCACCATGTGAGCCCCGGCGCAAGCGTCAGTGCATACACGACACCGAGCACGACGAAGACCACCAGCAGGACGCGCCGCACATCCGATGATCGCACGCCGCCGTCCACCATCTGCCGTCCACCGTCTGCCGTCTGCCGTCTCCCGTCAGTCATCGACGGCCGGGCGCCGAACGTCCGGCGCGCGACGCCCCGAGAGCAGGGCCCGCAATGCCGCCTCGCTGATGTCGCGCGTCAGCACGCCGTTCTCGGCCACCGACACGGTCCCCGTTTCCTCGCTCACCACCAGCACGATCGCGTCCGTCTCTTCGCTCAGGCCGATCGCCGCTCGGTGCCGGGTGCCCAGCGTCCGGTCGCTCAGCGGCTTGTGAGAGAGCGGCAGAATGCATCCGGCCGCGACGATCATGTCGCTGCGCACGATCACCGCCCCGTCGTGCAGCGGCGATGTCGCCGCGAAGATCGCGCCGAGCAGGTCGGCCGAGACTTCCGCCTGCAGCGCGGTGCCGCTCTCGATGTAACTGCGCAGCGACACGTCATGCGCCACCGCGATGATGGCGCCCGTGCCGCGCGCCGCCAGCCGCATGGCCGCATCGGCCAGGATGCCGGCGCGGTCGGCGAGGTCGAGCCGACGCGCGAAGCCGGCGATCGGGCCACGTCCCAGGCTGGCGAGCGCCGCACGCACTTCGGGCTGGAAGATGATCAGCAGCGCCACCAGCCCATACGTGAACACGAGGCCCAGCAGGTACGTCAGCATCGGAAGCTTCAGCACCCACGCCGCGGCGTAGCACGCCACCAGCACCAGCAGGCCGGCCAGGATCTGCATGGCCCGCGTGCCGCTGATCAGCAGCAGCCCGCGGTAGAAGACAAAAGCGACAAGCGCGATCTCGAGGAGATCGCGCCAGCCGGGATGCAGTCCCAGTAGTCCGTTGACGAACGTCACCGGCGGTCCGGCGCGGCGTGCATCACGCCGGCGCCACCTCGGGGCCGCCGAGCAGTGGCGGAATCACCGCGGCCTCCGCGGGCACCGCCGCCACGATGGCCGGCACGACCGGCGTCATCGGGGACTCGGGCGGCAAGCGCGGCGGCAGCACTTCGCCCGCGACCAGCATCCTGATGTCCTCGCGACCAAGCGTCTCGCGGTCGAGCAAGGCGGCCGCCACCACGTCCAGCAGTTCACGATGCTCGGTCAGCACGACCTGCGCACGCTGGTACGACTCGGTGATCACGCGCGACACTTCCTCGTCCACCAACTGCGCCGTGCGCTCCGACACTTCCCGCCGGCTCATCAGCTGCGCACCCAGGAAGAGTTCCTGCTCGTTGTCGCCCACGAGAATCGGTCCGATCTTGTCGGACAGGCCCCACTGCGACACGTAGCGGCGCGCGATCCCCGTGGCCATCTGAATGTCGCTCGCCGCCCCCGTCGTCACGCGATTGCGTCCGAACACCATCTCTTCGGCCACGCGGCCACCGTACGCCATCACCAAACGCGCCTCGAGCTGCTCGCGCGTGATCGACACGCGATCATCTTCGGGCAGCGTGTAGGCCACGCCCAGCGTGCGCCCACGCGGCACGATCGTCACCTTGTGCAGCGGATCGCACCCCTTGACCTTGATCGCGCACACGGCGTGTCCCGCCTCGTGGTACGCGGTGAGCCGGCGCTCCTCGTCCTTCATCACGAGCGACTTCCGCTCGGCGCCCAGCTGCACGCGGTCCTTCGCCTCTTCGAGGTCCACCATGTAGACCTTGTCGTGATTGCGGCGCGCGGCCAGCAGCGCGCCTTCGTTCACGAGGTTCGCCAGATCGGCACCCGCCATTCCGGGCGTGCTGCGCGCCAGCGACGTGATGTCCACGTCGTCGGCCATCGGCTTGTTGCGCATGTGCACGCGCAGGATCCCCTCGCGGCCCCGCAGGTCGGGGGCGTCCACGACGATCTGCCGGTCGAAACGCCCCGGGCGCAGCAGCGCCGGATCCAGCACGTCCGGCCGGTTCGTCGCCGCCACCAGGATGACGCCTTCGTTGCTCTCGAACCCGTCCATCTCCACCAGCAGCTGGTTCAGCGTCTGCTCACGCTCGTCGTGTCCGCCGCCGATGCCCGCGCCGCGATGGCGCCCCACCGCGTCGATCTCGTCGATGAAGATGATGCACGGCGCACTCGCCTTCCCCTGCTCGAACAGGTCGCGCACGCGCGACGCGCCGACGCCCACGAACATCTCCACGAAGTCGGAGCCCGACATCGAGAAGAAGGGACGCCCCGCCTCACCGGCGACCGCGCGCGCCATCAGCGTCTTGCCCGTACCCGGCGGGCCCACGAGCAACGCGCCCTTGGGCAGACGGCCACCCAGCTTGGTGAACTTCTGCGGATCCTTCAGGAACTCGATGATCTCCTGCAGTTCCACCTTCGCTTCGTCGCAGCCGGCCACGTCGGCAAAGGTCACCTTGGGCGTGTCGCCCGTCAGGAGCTTCGCCTTCGACTTGCCGAACGAGAACGCCTTGTTGCCCCCCGACTGCATCTGGCGCAGGAAGAAGATCCAGAAGCCGAAGATCACGATCCACGGCAGCAGGTTCACCAGTAGCGCGCCAATGGAAGGGCTCGGGTCCTGCGCCTCCACGATCACGCCCTTGGCGCTCAGGCGCTCGAGTTCCTTGTCCGAATTCGACACCGGCAGCTTGACGCTGAACTTCTTCACCGACCGGCTGCTGATCATCACCGGCGCCTTGAAGGTGCCCTCGATGTTCTTGCCGCCGATGATCGTCACCTGCTGGATATTGTCGGCCTGCAGCTGCAGGCCGTACTCGGTGTACTTCACCTCGCTCGCGCCGTCACTCTTGCCGCCGGCGTACTGGATGATGAAGACGGGGACCAGAATGACCAGCAGCCAGAAGGCGATGGTCTTGGACTGGCGAGAGAAGTTCGAGCCTGGCTTGGGCGGTTGCGGGGTCGGTGGCATATCAGGAAAAGAAGACGGCCTGGGCCTGGTGCGCCGGGAGGCGGCTCACGCAGTGCTTCGGGACCTCAGGCAAGACTGGCGACGTACGGGACGTGACGAAAGTGCTCCGCGTGATCGAGCCCGTAGCCCACCAGGAACTCCGGCGGCGCCTCGAACCCGACGAACTTCACGGGGTGCTCCAGATGCTCGGCAATGTGCTTGTGGAGCAGAGTGCAAATCTCCAGCGATTTGGGACGGCGCGTCGCCAGCAGCTCCATGAGCTTCGCCAGCGTGCGCCCTGAATCCACGATGTCTTCCACCAGCAGAACGTGCTTCCCTTCCATATTTGTTTCCGGATCGTACAACAGGCGCACGTTGCCGGACGACACGGTGCCAGCGCCGTACGACGCGGCCACGATGAAGTCTGCGGTCAGCGGCCGCGCGATCTGGCGCACGAGGTCGGCCGCAAAAATGAAGCTGCCCTTCAACAGGGAAAGCACGAGAAGGTCGCCGTCGGGATAGGCCGCCGTTATCTCGCGGCCCAACTCGGCCACGCGCTGGGCGATCTGCTGTTCGTCGAAGACGATACGCTTCACCACGCGCCCCATCAGGCGCGGGTCGGCGGAGGTCAATGTCATTTGTACTAATATAGTAGGCAGGTACCCCGGACGTTCCACCCCGGTCACGCCAATCGCGGCTAGAACGCCGGCCGGATGACAAAGGTCCGTGCGGTGCGCTCAATGGATGCACCACCCGACAGGGGCATGCGCTGGCCCGCACGGGCCGTCATCGACCAGGCCGCGGCGCGTACCACCCCACGCCGGTCCATCGTCAGGCCCAACCGGCCCACGAGTTCCGGCCAGAGCACGGCGCGCCCCGGCACCTCGACCCCGTCGAACGCACTCGCCGCGACCACCAGCGCCGGGCCAACCACCTGCACGTCCAGTGAATCCACCAACTCGGCCAGCGCGCGCCGCCACGACGCCGAGCGCTCGCCAATGGCGCACAACTCGGCGGCAAAACCCGGGCGCACGTCGGACGCCGCCTGCAGCAGGTCGGCCCGGAGCCGGTTTCGCAGGTAGTTCGCGCTGGCGTTGGATGGATCCTCGACGAAACGCACCTCGCGCTCGGCGGCATACGCGGCCACGTCACTGCGACGGACGCCAAGCAACGGACGGGTAATCCCCTTGGCCCTGATCGCCATGGCTGCCAGCCCGCGCGCCGAGGCCCCCCGCAGGATGCGCATCGCCACCGTCTCCATCTGATCGTCGAGCGTGTGGGCCGTCGCGATCGTGGCCCGGTGCTCCTCGGCGACGGCACGCAGGAACCGCCAGCGATTGGCCCGCCATGTGGCCTCGGTCGGCCGGGCGGAACCGAAGCTGTAGGCGGTACGCTGCACCCCTTCGGTGGTCAGTTCGCGACCTTGAGCCGCCGGGTCATCCCCGTCAGCCGGCCGTCGTCCGTCCCCGGCCGCTCGCCCCGCCACCACAGGCACCCCGCGCCGCAGGCACTCGCTCACCACGAGTTCCACCGCCTCGGCGGCCGCCACGCCCGTCCCGTGATCGAAGGTGGCGACGGCGACCACCGCCTCCGGCCGAAACTCCAGGCAGGCATCGAGCAGCACCATGGAGTCCCGGCCGCCAGAAACCGCCAGGAGGTGACGGTCGCGGGGAAGTGCGAAGAGCGCTTTCGCGATGGCGTGCATACTGCTAAGATATGCAAGCGTACGAGACACGCAGCGCCTCATGGACCTTTTCGCCCCGGATACCCACGTGGAGCAAAGCTTCGGCGGACCGCTCGGCACCCTGCTTGCCGGCCTTGGCATGGGCGCCTTTTACATGGCACTCATATGGATCAACATGCTGCTCGGCATGTTCCTGACGCCGCTCTTTCTCATCCCGCTGACGTGGATCCAGGACGCGATGGCAGCCCGCAAGAAGGCCGCCTGACCCGCTGAACATGCTGGTGCGGCACAACAAGGACCGGCGAATCGCCGGTCCTTTTTTCGTGCACCGGCTTTTTTCCTCACAGCCCGAATGACAGACGGGGATAACATCACAAAAGCATATTTGTGATCAACACAGGAAAGAGCGGTCCGTGACGAATCGCTGCATCGAATCGTGTAGTAGGCGAAGGCGGTAGCTCGGCGCGAACGACCGGCGCCACACCAAGGCTCGTGAGCAAAATGCACACGATGTTGCCATTGGTCAGGAATGTGAGATTTCGGCGACATTCCAGAGATATGCAGTCCTGTGCATGCGGAACCTGCATGAAGAACCCCCTAAATGCATATAGAATCGACATTAGGCGACACTCCTATCTTGGCATTTATATTGCACTTACACGCCTTATAGTCAGGTGAAAGTGGAGATACGCCCCCCGATTGCCGGTGTTTTGGATCAAATACCCCTGAAACTCGGACCGCGTACATTCTTCAGCAGCCATCGAGCGCTTGGGCTACTTCACTGCGGCCTGCTCGCCACGTGGCGCCAGGCACCATTCAGGCTGGCCCTACCTTCCCTGCCGACGCAACCCAGTCATTACTGGACAGAACGAACCAGCGGGCCGGCGTGCACACAGGTGCACAAGTCCGGCCCGCTAGTATCGGTCAAAATGGCGGACAGGCTGACCTGCCCCGCCGGGTCCTTGCGTGAGTCCTAGGGGATAGCGCTCGCCGTGACTGTGATGTTGCTCAGGCCGGCGACGCCGATCGTCAGCACCTGGAGGCCCGATGTCGGCCCCATCGTCCAGTTGACCTGCGCCACGCCATCGGGGGACGAGGTGGTCCGCGAGGCAAAGTTCACCGAACCGCCCCCCTGAGTGACCACAAAGGAGACCGGCACCCCCGCCAGGCCGAACCCGCCGTTGGCGCCGAAAACCTGGACGGTGATGGGCGTCGGGAGCGTCGCGTTCACCCGGCCCGTCTGGTTGTTCCCGTTGATCACCTTCATCTGACCGGGGGGCACGGTATTCGTCACCCGAACGCTGTCGATCAGGTTCATGGGGTCAAATCGCGCCATGATGAACGTCGATCCCGGCTGGTTGGCCCCGTACACAATGCCGACGCGTGAGTTCTTGAAGAAGGCAATGCCGCCATTCATTGAGTGCCATTCGAGCCGGAAGGTCGGTGACGACAGCACCTTGCCGGCAGCGTCGGTCAGCGTGGCGGAGAGCGCCGTCGACTTCCCCTGCTCCGTGGTCACCGATCTCGGGGAGATGGTGAGTTTGGTCGCCGTCCGGCCAGGACCGACATACACCGGGACCGCCGCCACCGTCACCATCGCCGCGCCATCCTTGTTCACCGCGGTGCTCATGGAAAACAGTTGTGGCCCCACCCGGTACAGTGAGTCGCCTTGGGCACTGAACCCGTAGCCCAACAACTCGAACTGGTCGGTCACACTGCTGTAAGGGAACGACATCCTGAAGACCGACCCCGAGTCGGTGTCCTGGGCGTTCGTGCCGTTGAGCCCGAAGAGCCGGCTGGCCACTTCCCGCCGAGTCGACCCGGACACCGACAGCACCGCAAAGCGAGCCGACTGCACCTCGTCGGTGGTGTCATTCGCCACCTGGTTCAGGGAACGCAGGCCACGCAGGTCGATGGTCGCCTCGCCCACCACTCCGCGGGAGCGTGCCGGCTCGCCAAGGCAGGCGGTAAGTGCGACGGCGGCGAACAGAATCATTCGGCGCTGCAGCCCGCGCCCGGTCAGGCGATCGATCACCGGTGACTTGCTGTTCATGTCAGTTCGACTCCGCATCTATTGAGAGGGGGGTGAGCGAGATGCTTTGGTACGATCGTCGAAAAGCCGATAGTGGATAACTTCGTTGCACCGCGGCGGGAGAGCAAGCGGTCCACTGCGGCGCCACAGGGCCACGATGATGCACTGGGCGCGCACTTCCCATTCACCGGCAGCGCCCCGCAATGGTGATGCGCGGGGGTTCACCCGACACACACCACTGGCTTCCCTGACTCGCTTCTCCCCCCACCCGCCAATATCTTTCGGATTCGCCTCAATCCTCTCCCAATCCGCATGCGAATCGCCATTCCCAGAGAGCGCACAGCGCTCGAATCTCGCGTCGCGCTGGTCCCCGAGAGCGTGTCGAAGTTGGTCAAGGCCGGCGCTGAAGTGGTGGTCGAGCGCCAGGCCGGCAACAACGCCTCGTTCTCCGATGACCAGTACGCGGCTGCCGGCGCGACCATCGCCGCCGACTACCCCTCCTGCGTGTCGGGTGCTCACCTGATCTGCAAGGTGCAGCCCCCCTCCGCCGACGAAACGGCCGCCATCCCCGAGGGTGCGGCCGTCATTTGTTATCTCCAGCCCGCGGTCTTCCCCGACGCGATCCAGCGACTCAATGGTCGCAAGGCCAGCGCGCTCGCTCTTGAGCTCGTGCCGCGCATCACGCGGGCCCAGTCCATGGATGTGCTCTCGTCGCAAGCCACGGTCAGTGGCTACCGCGCGGTGCTGCTCGGCGCCTCGGCCCTTGGCCGACTGATGCCGATGCTGTCCACTGCCGCGGGCACGCTGGCTCCCGCCAAGGTCTTTGTGCTCGGCGCCGGTGTGGCCGGGCTGCAGGCTGTTGCCACCGCGCGTCGGCTCGGCGCCATCGTGAGCGGCTTCGACGTGCGTCCCGCGGCGCGTGAACAGATTCTTTCGCTCGGTGCGCAGGTGCTGAAGGTCGAGGGCGCCGACGCTGAGGGGGCGGGCGGCTACGCGCGCGAACAGAGCGCGGAGCAGGCCCAGAAGACGCAGGACACCATCACCGCGCACGTGGCGCAGATGGACCTCGTGATCACCACGGCAGCGATTCCGGGCAAGAAGGCGCCGGTGCTCCTCACCGAGGCCGCCGTGCGCGGCATGAAGCCGGGGGCGGTGATCGTGGACCTTGCCGCCGAGACCGGCGGCAACGTAGTGGGCACCAAGGCGGGTGAGACGGTCGAGATCAACGGGGTCAAGATCCTCGGCCCCGTCAATGTCCCCAGCCAAGCGGCATTCCACGCGTCGCAGATGCTCAGCCGCAACATTCAGACGCTGCTCGCGCACCTGACCGCGAGTGACGGCACGCTGAACCTCGACGCAAACGACGAAATCACCGGCGCCATGCTGGTCTGCCAGAACGGGACGGTACGCGTATGACGCTCATGATGCAGTTGTATGTCTTCATTCTGGCCGGCTTCGTCGGCTTCCTGGTCATTGGCAAGGTGCCGCCGCTGCTGCATACGCCGCTGATGTCGGCCACGAATGCGATTTCGGGCATTTCGCTGGTGGGCGCCATCGTCGCGGCCGGCGGGCAGTACGGCAAGTTCTCCACCATTCTCGGCTTCATTGCGGTGATCGCCGCCGCCACCAACGTGGTGGCGGGCTTCCTGATCACGGACCGCATGCTGGGCATGTTCAAGCAGCCCACGAAGGGCGCTGCCAAGGGTGCTGACACGAAGGGAGGAGCCAAGTAATGCCGCTCTTCCTGCAGGGAAGTGTCGCGTCGATGGATCCCATCCGCGACGCGATCATTCAGACCTCGTATCTGGCCGCGTCGGTGATGTTCGTGCTCGGCCTCAAGTCGCTGACGCGCCCGGACAGCGCGCGGCGCGGCATGCAGCAGGCCGCGCTGGGCATGTTGCTCGCCGTCATCGGGACGCTGCTGAACCAGCACATCCTGACGTACCAGTGGATCATCGGCGGCCTGGTCATCGGTTCCCTCGCCGGCTATCCGATGGCGATGAAGGTCCCGATGACGTCGATGCCGCAGTTCATCGCGTTCTCGCACGCATTCGGCGCGATCGCCGCCACCCTGGTGGGTGTCGTCGAATACCGCCAGCTGACGTCCGAGGGGCTGTTGACCAACGGACTGGCCGGCGCGCTCGGTTTTGAAGTGCTGTTCGGCGCACTGACCGTGACCGGTTCGTTCATGGCGTTCGGCAAGTTGCAGGAGCTCATCACGGGCCGCCCGATCACGTTCAAGGGGCAGAACGCGGTGAACATGACGCTGATGGCCGTGGCGTTCGGGTGCTTCGGCTACCTGATTATCAACCCGATGGCGGCGTGGGCGTTCTACGCCGTGGTCGGGCTGGCGCTCTTCCTCGGCATCTCCATGGTGCTGCCGATCGGCGGCGGCGATATGCCGGTGGTGATTTCGCTGCTGAACTCGTACGCTGGCCTCGCGGCCGCGGCCACGGGCTTCGCCATTGGCAACAACGTGCTGATCATCGCCGGCGCGCTTGAGGGCGCGGGCGGCTTCATCCTGTCGGTCA
>CANNKR010000041.1 GCA_947504615.1 Gemmatimonadota bacterium
CGAAAGATGTAGCACTCCAGATCCACGGTGTGCCGCGCCGCGGCGATGGCCCCGAGCATCGCATCGAAGCTGGCGGCCCCGTCGCGCAGGAGCGTCGCCCGGTTGCCGGACGACACGTCGGCCGCCGCCACGCGCCAGAGCAACCGCGCAAAGCTCGCCCCGGCCGATGATCCGACGGGAGAAGACGCGCTGGTGGCGGCGGGATTGAGCGGGGTCGTCATTCCACTGGAAACTGTGCGTTCGGCCGGAAGCATGTAAGTCGCACGGCTGGTTTGCCGCCTTCACCTGCCGCATCTTTCCTGCCGCATCCCTGAGAGAGGAATTCCACGATGTCCAATGAAGACGCCGCGCTGCTGAGCACCCTGCCCGGGGATGACGTCCGGCAAATCATGTGGCGCTTTGCCGACCGCTTCGACTACCAGATGGTCGTGCAGTCCACGCGGGCTGTGGCGCGAGGCCCGGTGGCGCGCGCAGTGGCCAAGGGTGCGCGGAACTCGCACGAGTGGACCGAGGACAAGGCCGATCTGCTGCGGGAGTTCGACGCCGCAGGCATCACCGCGGCCCCCGTGGATCCGGAGTACGGCGGCTTCATCGAAGGACCCAAGAACTTCCTGATGGGACTGATCGCCTTCGAACTGGCCTGGGTGGACGCCGGCGCGGGCACATCGAGCATGGCCAACACGCTGGCGCTGGCCCCCATCCATGAGCGGGGCACGCCAGAGCAGAAACAGACATACATGACGCGCTCCGTACCGCCGCAGCCCGGCGAAAACCGCACCATCTGGCGCGGGGCCTTCGCCCTCACCGAGTCGATCCCCTATGTCGGCGTCGACACGGGCGTGCTCAGCGGCCGGGTGCGCGTGGCCGAGTGGGTGGATGGCGAAGCACCCGTGCTGCACGTCGACAAACGCGGACGCTTCATCACCAACATGGGCTCGGCGAACTTCGTCACCGCCGCCGTCGATTCGGGCGATCCGCGCATCAAGGGCAGCTGCATGGTGATCCTGGAAGAAACGGATCCCGGCACCTGGGACCGCGGCACACCCACCAAGAAGCTGGCCCATCAGCTGTCATCCACGCGCGATCCGGTCTTCAGCCTCCGGGTGCCCGCCGATCGCATTGTCGGTGGCTACACAGTCAAGGACGGCGTGATTGTCCCGAACTACAGCCACGCCGATGTGATCGAAGCGGTGTTCACCCGCACGCGCGCGGCACCGGCTATCATGACCTCGGCCAAGCTCCTGTCGGCCATCGAACCGGTGATCCGGTACCACCGCCGGCGCTTTCGCGGCGCCGCAGGCATTACCGAGGGAACGCCGCGATTCGACATGGGGCTGCAGCAAAAGGAAGACGCGCTGCATCGGCTGCTGGATGTCTGGGCGGCCGGCGAAGCGGGCACGTCACTGGGGTTCATGGCCCTGCGACTGCTCGACAGCTACGACGCCATTGAGCAGGCCAAGTCGGCGGCGCTCGCGCAGCTGGGGGTGGCCGGCGGTCGCGCCGAGTTCAAGGCGCTCCGCGCGCGCGAAGGGGCGGCGTCCGAGTATCTCGCGCTCTCGGCCAAGGAGACGCTGAGTGCCGTGGAGTCCGCGCGGTTGGCCGAACTCGAAGCGGACCCGGTGATCAAGTTCATGGTGACGGAATCGTTGTCGAGCGTCCTGATTCCGGCCACGAAGCTCTGGAACACCGGCCACGGCGTCAACATGATGCGCGAGGCCGTGAGCATGATGGGCGGCTACGGCATCACGGAAGATTGCCCCGGCTTTTTGGGCACCAAGTGGATCGACGGACAACTTGAAGCCACGTACGAGGGCCCGGAGGTCGTGCAGCGCCGCCAGCTCTCGGTGACGATGTCGCGGACCATCTTCCTGCAGCAGTTCCAGCAGTGGATTGCGCACCTGCGGGTGGTGGCGCAGGAGCATCCCGCCATGGGGGCCAGCACGCTGGCCAACGCCATGGAGCTGTGGCTCTGGTCGCGTGAGTACCTGTCCACGGCCAAGGATCCGTTCGGCAAGGACGTGTACTCGAGCCAGCGCCACGGGGCCACGTATCCGCTGGCCGATGCGCTCTCGTGGCTGGTGGCGTCGTATCACCTGACCATCGACGTGCTGCAGCTCGCACAGCACGGCCCGGAGAGCCCGGCGCTCGCCGAGGGTATCGACGGGCTCGTCAACTTCTACAACGACCTGTGCACCATCCATTCGGCTACGGCGGCTGGTGAGGCCACCAGGATTTGTGCCGAGCTGGTCTTTGGATACCGGGCTGCCCCCGACGCGACGCGCGACGATCCCACGAAGGTCGTGGATGCCTTCATCGAACTCGCACCCTTTGTCGCGCTGCGCACGAGAGTGGAGGCATCACTGGCCGGGTCGAAGCTGGCCAAGGATCGGGCGGCCGATGCGCTGGCTCAGGTGATGATCCCCGAAGTGCTGGACTATCCGGTATGAAGAGCGGGCGTCGCCCGCAGGCGAAATGACCGTCGAACGCAGCACCATGGACACGGACATCGTGTGCGTGGGGTTTGGACCCGCCGTTGGCGGCTTCCTGACCACACTGTCGCGCGCCATGGTGGATGCCGACGGCAACACGTTGCTCGAAAGCCGCGTGATGCCGGGGCTGCCGCTGCAGGTGCTCTGTTACGAGCGCTCCGACGACATTTCGTTTGGTGTATCGGGTGTGGTGTCGAAGGCGCGCAGCCTGCGTGCAACATTCTCTGCGGAGCAGTTGGCCGAGATTCCGATGACGTCGCCGGTGACGCGCGAAGAGGTGCTGTACCTGCAGGATCCCCTCGGGGCGAGCCGCCGGTCGCGTGGCGTACGGGCACTGGATGCCCTCGTCAACACGTTCAAGGGCGTCCTGCCGTGGAGCGACCACGCCGTGGCGCTGCCGTGGATTCCGCCCTTCCTGCAAAAGCACGACGGCATGGTCTTTTCCATTGGGCAGCTGAACCAGTGGGTCGGCTCGCAGCTCATGGGGTCGGGGCTGGTGCAGGTCTGGCCCGGAATGCCGGTGAGCGCACCGCTCTTTGACGGTGACACAGTCATTGGTGTGCGGCTGGTCGACCAGGGAGTCGATACGGCGGGTACCCCAGGCTCGGCGTACATGCCCGGCATGGATGTGCACGCGGCGTTGACCGTGGTCGGTGACGGCCCCGTGGGGCCGGTGGGCCAGCAGCTGAACCGGCGGTTCGGCTTCCCCGCCGGTCATCACCAGCGCGACTGGGCCATCGGCATGAAGGCGGTAGTGGAACTCGCCCCCGATTGCGACCTCGAGACCGGCACGGTGCTGCACACCTTCGGCTACCCCGAGCCGGAGATTTTCGGATTTCTCTACGTGCATCCCGACCGCATGGCCTCGGTGGGCATCTTCATCCCGTCGTGGTTCGATAATCCGGCGCGCACGGCGTACCGCTACCTGCAGCACTGGATGACGCATCCTCGGCTCTGGAAACACCTCAAGGGCAGCACGATGCGGTCGTGGGGCGCCAAAACGCTGCAGGAATCGGGACGGCGCGGCGAACCCGTGCTGGTGGGCGATGGCTTTGCGCGGATCGGCGAAGGATCCGGCAGCACCAACGTGCTCACCGGTTCGGGCGTGGACGAAGCGTGGGCCACGGGCGTGCAACTCGCCGAGGCGGTGATCGAACTGGCGAAGGCCGGCAAGCCGTTTACCAAGGAAAACCTCGACGCCACGTACGTGACGCGACGCCGGAACAGCTGGGTCGAGAAGGAAGCCAAGGTTGCCGAGAAGGCGCGCGACGGATTCAACACCGGGTTCCTTCGCGGCTTGGTGGGCATGGGGATCACCGGCCTGACCCGCGGCTTGCTCAATCTGCGCGGCGCGTCAAAGCGGCCGCACGAGCGGATTCCGTCCATTGAGCAGTATTTCGGCGACCGCATATCGGTCGCCGATATTCGCGAGATCCGCTGGCAGTGCCAGGCCAGCGGGACGCCCCTGCACGACGCACTGATGGATCGTTCCGGCTGGCCCAAAATCGAGCTGGATGGCACCCTGCTTGTTTCGCACCAGGATGCGTTGCTCATGGGCGGCAAGGTGCAGGCCGCCGGAGGATTCGCCGACCACGTGACCTTCCTCGACACGGCCACGTGCCGGGGGTGCGCCGAGCAGATTTGCGTGGACGGGTGCTCGGGGCAGGCCATCATGCCGGGCGCCGATGGGGTCCCCCAGTTTGACCGGGAAAAATGCATTCATTGCGGTGTGTGCCTGTGGAACTGCTCAAAGCCTCACGTGACGGACGCCGAGCGCAGCAACGTCGGCTTCGACGCGGGGTCGGGCGGCCTGCATTCGCCTATCAACTGACCTACGTACCAGCCCATGCCCCTCATGGAGCGCTGATTGATGTCCACGGGTTTTCATGTCGTCGTCTGCGGCAGTCTGGTGCCGGACCTGCTGCAGACGCTCGAGCCGGTGCAGGGCCCCGCGGGCCCCGCGCTCAAGAACGAACTGATGCTGCCGTCGGTGCTCGATCCCTGGGCGGCGCATGCCCTGTTCGAGGCCGCGCACGTCGCGGCCACGGTGCCGGGCAGCAAGGTCTGGCTGGTGAGCCTTGGCCCCAAGGCCAAGCTGCAGCAGTTGATGATGAGCATCGCGCCGAAGGTGCCCTTTGAACTCGTCGCCATTGATGCGTCGGCGAGCGGATTCACCGATCCGGTGGAAGTGGCCGCCGCCCTCGCCGGGGCCATCGAAAAGATCCCGACGCTGGATCGGTCGCGCCTGCTGCTCTTTGGCGGCTGCGCGTCTGCGTCCCGCGACGCGGGCGTGACGGTGGCGTTGGTGGGCGAACGGCTCGGGATCACCGACCAGTTTCTGGCGGCGGACGAACTGACGGTGTCCGCCGAGGGAACGCTCACCATTTTGGAGCGCGTGGAAGGCGGCAAGTACCTCGTGTCGGAAGTCTCAGGCCCGCCGTGCGCCATCGCGTGGGCCACCGGCAACCTGCCGGAACCGCCGAACAATCCGCAGGTGGGGATGCTGAACATGCGCACGATGATGCCGGCACTGCAGAAGGCGGCGGCGGTTCAGCTCGCATCGCCCGGCACCACGTTTCACAGCGTCGAGCTGCCGAAGCAGGAACGCCGCACGCGGATCGTGAAAGATGTGCCCATTGATGAGATGGCCCGGGAAATCGCCGATTGGATCAAGGGATAAGGGGCAATGACCATGGAAACCATTCTGTATCTGGCGCACACGGAAGATGACGGGTCGCTGAGCCGAGTCGCCCTCGAGACGCTGACGGGCGCGATGGGCCTGCACGCGCAGCTGCCGGGCGCCCGGTTTGTCGCAGGTTTTGTTGGCGGCGATGTGTCGGCGGCGGTAGCGGCCGCATCGGGCTGCGGTGCGGCATCGTTTTATGCGGTGTCAGGCCCCGATTTTGCGATGTCGCGGTACGCCTCTGATGCGGCGGCACTCGAAGCCATCTGCCGCGCGTCGGGCGCGACGATCGTGGTGGCGCCAGCCACGTCGCGCTTCAATCGCGCCATCCCGGGCGTTGCCCAGCGACTGGGCGGTCGCATTGATACGCACGTGGGCGGCTGCTCGGTGGAGGGCGGCGCACTGCGAATCCAGCGCGGCTACTATCGCCAGCGGATGATCGCCACGCTCACGCGGGCGGCACGTCCCTGGTTCCTGACGTTCGACAGCGGCGTCTACCCGCAGTGGGACGGCGCGCCGGTGGCGGTGCAGGCCGAGTCGCTGACCGTCACGCTCGGCGACGAACTGAAGAAGACGAAGGTGGTGGGGTACAAGGCGCCGTTCGCCAGCGCCCAGACCATTCGGCCCGACGCCACGCTGCTGTTTGTGGCCGGGGTGGGCTGGACCAAGAAGCAGGCCGACGGCCAGGTACATCTCGAGGAAGCCGCGCAGATCATCCTGAACGTCCTCGACAAGTCCAACGCGTCGCTGGGGAGCAGCAAGTCGCTGGTGGATCAGTCGAGTGAGGGACACAATGTCTTTTCGTTCATGAGCCACCTGAACCAGGTGGGCCAGACGGGTTCGACGCCCCGGCATCCCAAGGGGCTCGCCGCATGCTGTCACGGCGAGGAGCCGCACGTGGTGGGTTGGCGTTTCATTGGTGAGCGGCGCGCGATCAACCTCGATCCCAACTGCGGCTGGGCCCAGGGGAAGGCCGACGTGGTGTATGTGGCCGATGCCTTTGCGCTGATTGCCAAGGTGAGCGAACTCCTGTAGGAAATCAGGGTATCAGCGCGGGCTATGGCGCGGGTCGGGGTGTCCGGCGCGCCCCTTGCCCAGATGGTGGATTCCCCTACTGTTCCCTCTATGCTGAACATCGATCTCCGCGGCAAGCGTGCGCTGGTTGCCGGCGTTTCTGATGACAATGGATTTGGCTTTGCCATTGCCAAGGCGCTGGCCGAGGCCGGCGCCACGATCTGCGTGGCCACATGGCCGCCCGCGCTCAATATTTTCCGCAGCCTGCTGGAGCGCGGCAAGCTCGATGAGTCGCGCCGGTTGGACGACGGATCGCTGCTTGGGTTCGAGCGGATTTACCCGCTCGACGCCGAGTTCGACACGCTGGCCGATGCGCCGGAGAGCGTGCGCACGAACAAGCGGTACAAGGACGTCGGCGACTTTTCCATTGACGGCCTGGCGCGTCAGCTCGAGGCCGATTTTGGCGGGCAGCCGCTCGACATTCTGGTGCACTCGCTGGCCAACGGCCCCGAGGTAAAGAAACAGCTGCTCGATACCAGCCGCGCCGGTTATCTGGCCGCGCTCAGTATTTCGTCCTATTCGCTGGTGGCGATGCTGGCGCGCCTTGGGCCGATGATGCGGCGGGACGGATCGGTGTTGTCGCTGTCGTACCTGGCGGGCCAGCGGGTCATCCCCGGGTACGGCGGCGGCATGTCGACGGCCAAGGGGGCGCTGGAGAGTGATACGCGCACGCTGGCCTTCGAGGCCGGCCGCCGGTACGGCCTCCGAGTGAACACCATCTCGGCCGGCCCGCTGGCATCGCGCGCGGCGAGCGCCATTGGCATCGTCGAGACGCTGGTCAGCTACTACAAGCTCAACTCGCCCATTCCCGAGGCGCTCACCGCCACCGAGGTGGCGCTGGCCGCCGCCTTCCTCAGTTCCCCGCTGAGCAGCGGTATCACCGGGTCGACCATCTACGTCGACAAGGGATACAATGCCATGGGCATGGCGGTCGCCATGCCTCCCGATTTCCCGGACCTCACCTCACGGACGTAATTTCCCGCCATGCTACGCTCGCACGTGCTCTTCGCTTTCGCATTCGCGCTCGTCGGGTCGGCCTGTTCGTCGCCGGCCAGCAAAGTCCCGGACAAGAACACACCGGCCATCGACCCCGCCGTCATCACGTTGCCCTCTGCGACGCCCGCGGCGCCGGCTGTTGCCGACAAGCCGGCGCTCAAGCTGATTCCCCAGAACCCCGAGGATCGGCGCGTGGTCCTCGCCCAGGGCTATTCGCTGGCCGCGGCCACCATGAAGGGTGGCGACGTGAAGATGCTCGTGACGTTGTACGAGACCGACGCCACACTGTCGCTTCCCGATACGACCGTTCGCGGTGCGCCCGCCATTGCCACCCAGCTGGCGTCGCTGGCCCGCAGCAAGTCGATGGACGATTTCCAGCGCACGTCGCGTACCCTCACGATCGTCGACGACTCCACGCTCGCCGACAGCGGATCGTATTTGATGGTGCTCAAGCGCACGCCCAAGGACTCGGTGCTCGAGCGCGGCCGGTACACCGCACGCTGGCGTGTACGGAAGGGCGCCGACTGGGTGATGATCGAAGACCACATTGCCCCGAACGCGGGCAAGAAGAAGGGCGCCAAGTAGGCGCCTACCGCGTCATCATCAGCACCGCGCTGGCGCCGTCATCGTACTCGCGCACCCCCAGTGTGGTGAATCCAAGCGCTTCGTGGAACCGCTCTGAATCGGGGTTCGGCGGACGCAGGTTGACCTCCAGCGTCACCCGTGGCCACGCGCCCTCCCCGAACGCGAACAGCGCGTCGTACAGCGCGCGTCCCACGCCGCGCCGGCGCCCCCGCTCGGCGACCACCACGCGGTCGAGATACAGGAACCGGTCGAACCGCGCCGTGAACCACTTGTAGTTGTCGCTCCAGTAGTCGAGCCCGGACGGCAGCACGATGGCAAAACCCAGCAGCCCCGTGTCGTCCTCGACCAGACGAAAAAAGTTCGCGTGGCCCGAGAGCCACGCGAACTCTTCCGTGGAGAGCGCGTTCACGTGCGGGACGGCGCTGTTGTTCAGCGCCAGGATGGCCGGGTGATCGGCAGTCCCTGCGTCCCGCACATGCACACGCACGTGCCTTACCCTACCACTTGACCTTCGTACCCGCGTCGCGATCCGCGTCGTCGTCGGCCGCCACCTTCGGCAGCTTCTTCTTGGGCGTCACCTCGGGCAGGCCCAGCTTCTTCAGTTCGGCATTGAACGCCTTCAGGTCATCGCTGTACACCTTGTCCATGCGCTTCACCTGCGCATCCAGCTTGCCGTTCAGTTCGCCGAATACCTGTGCGGCCTGTACCGGCGGACGTCCCGGCGACGAACCCGCCATCCCAAGCAGGGCGGCGATCTTGTTGTTGAGCTTGATCGGGAAGTTCAGCGGATCCTGTGAGCTCTGGTTCTTGATCTGATAGATCTCGGCTTCCACGCCGGTCACCTTGCCATTCAGCGCCTGGCCCTGGGTGCCCAGCTGCGGCGCCTGCTTCAGGCGATCGGCCACCTGCGCCTTCACGTCGCGCGCCGTCATCACCGCCTCGTTGGCCTCGCTCACGCGGTCACGCACCTTGATCAGGAAATCGAACTGCGCCACCAGGTCGGCCATCGGCACCTTGAAGCGGGGATCCGCCTTGACCACGAAGGTCTGTGCCTGCGTCTCGCCGCCGGCAGTCAGGCGCACCGTGTACGTCCCCGGCAGGGCCAGCGGTCCGGTCAAGCTACCCGACCAGAAGATCATGCCATCAAACCGCGTGGCGTCGGGGTAGCGCAGGTTCCAGTTGAACTGGTTGAGGCCGGGCTTGTTGGGCAGGCGGGGGGCGCGCGGAGCAGAGCGCATCAGCGCCTCGAAATCGCCGGAGGCCATGGCCGCGGCCACATTCGGTCCGCCAACGGTGGAGTCGCTGTTGTACGACTTGATGAGCATCCCCTTGGCGTCCAGGAACTCGAGCGTCACCCGCACGTTCGGGTCCTTCAGCTGGTAGTAGACCACCGCGCCCGACGGCGGGTTCTGCCCGCGCGGCGTGGCGCCACCATATCCGCCGCCACCGCCGCCGCCGAATCCGCCGCCCCAATCGATGCGGTACGGATCGGACGGCTTGTAGAGGTGCGCCTTCTTGTCCATCACGGCCGTGGCCAGCTGCCGCAGCGGCGCAATGTCGTCCATGATCCAGAACGACCGCCCATGCGTGCCGATCACGAGGTCGTTGTCCTTCACCACGAGGTCGTGCACCGGCACCGAGGGCATGTTGCGGCGCAGCGACTGCCAGTGACCGCCGTCATCGAACGACACCCACACGCCCTGCTCGGTGGTGGCGTACAGCAGCCCCGCTTTCCTGGGGTCTTCGCGAATGGCGCGCGTGAACTCCGTGGCCGGAATGCCCGTCACGATCTTCGTCCACGTCTTGCCGAAGTCCGTCGTCTTGAAGAGGATCGGCGAAAAGTCGTCCTGCTGAAAACGGTTGCCCGCCACATACGCGGTGCCGGCGGCATAGTGCCCGGCGTCGATCATCGAGACGCGCGTGAAGTCGCCGATGTCCTTGGGCGTCACGTTGGTCCAGTTCACGCCGCCGTTGCGCGTCACCCACACCAGGCCGTCATCGGTGCCGGCCCAGAGGAGCCCCGGCGTGATGGGCGACTCGCTGAGGGCGAAGATCACGCCATAGGTCTCGACGCCCGTCTGGTCCTTGGTGATCGGACCGCCCGAGGCGCCCATCGTCTTGGGATCGCGACGCGCCAGCGGCGGCGAGATGATGGTCCAGCTCTCGCCCTCGGTGGTCGTCTTGAACAGCTGGCTCCCGGCCGCGTACACCACGTTCGCGTTGTGCGGTGAGAACATGATGGGGAAGGTCCACTGGAACCGGTACTGGATGTCCTCGGACGAGTAGCCCATGGGGTTGTCCGGCCACGGGCTGACATTGCGCTCGAGGTCGTTGGCCATGTCCTTGCGCGTCAGCAGGCCGCCGTAGCTCCCGGCGAAGATGATGTCCGGCTTCGCCGGATTGGACGCGATGTACCCCGACTCGCCGCCGCCCGCGTCCTTGAAGTCACTGATGTCCATCCCGCCTTCCTTGCGCGACGGGCCGCACAGCGTGCTGTTGTCCTGCTGCGCGCCGCACACCTGGTACGGAAAGTGGTTCGTCGTCGTCACGTGGTACATCTGCGCCGTGGCATAGGCCTGGTTGGTCCACGACTTGCCGCCGTTGTACGACACGTTGGCGCCACCGTCATTTCCCTCGACCATCCGGTTCGGGTCGTTCGACGCGATCCACAGGTCGTGGTTGTCGCCGTGCGGCACCGCCATGTTCTGCGGGAACGTCTTGCCGCCATCGCGCGACCGGAACCACTGCACGTTCAGGCCGTAGACGATGTTCGAATCCTTGGGGTCGGCCACGATGCGCGAGTAGTACCAGGCGCGCTGCCGCAGTTTGCGTTCGTCATTCACCTTGGCCCACGTGCCGCCGCCGTCGTCCGAGCGGTACACGCCGCCTTCCTCGGCTTCGATCAGCGCCCACACGCGGCTCGACTTCGCCGGCGAGATGGTCAGGCCGATCTTGCCCAGCAATCCCTTGGGAAGTCCGGGGTTTGACGTCAGCTCGGTCCAGTTCTCTCCCCCGTCGGTGCTCTTGAAGATGCCGCCGCCCGGACCGCCAGACTCCATCGACCACGGCGTGCGGTACGCGCGCCAGAAGGCGGCGTACAGCACGTTGGGATCGTTCGGATCGACGTCGATGTCCGAAATGCCCGTGTTGGCGTCCCGGAACAGCACGCGCCGCCAGCTCTTGCCGCCATCGATCGTCTTGAAGACGCCGCGCTGGTCGTTGGCGCCGAACGCATGCCCGAGCACGCCAATCCAGATGATGTCGGGATTCGTCGGGTGAATGCGGATGCGGCGGGAATGGTTCTTCACGTCGAAGAACGCGTCGCGCGTCCACGTCTTGCCGGCGTCCTTGGTCATCCAGACCCCTTCGCCCGGCGCCGTGTTGCCGCGAATGTCGCCCTCGCCGCCGGCCACCCAGACGATGTCGGGATTCGACTCGGCCACCGTCACGGCACCAATCGTCCCCCCGAAGTATTTGTCTGTAGACGGCTGCCAGCTCATGCCGCCATCGGTGGTCTTGAAGACGCCGCCGCCCGTGGTCCCCATCCAATACTCGTAGGGACGCTTGGTCGACCCGGCCACGGCGACCGAGCGGCCGCCGCGCGAGGGGCCGATCTCGCGCCATCGCAGCGCGGCGAACGACGTGGTGTCGAAGGACTGCGCCGCCGCGATGGCGGGCAAGACGAACAGGGCACAACCGGCAAGGATCCGGCGCGGGAACGACATTTTCACCTCGTGGGATTCGGGCGACCTGCCCATGGACGTCGCGGACCAGCGCGTCTCGATGGGCGGGCGTACATTCACCAAAGTTGGCGTGTCGCACCAGTCGTGGCGAGATGCCCGCCCCAACCCGCGATGTCGAACTACCGTCTACCGTCTACCGTCCACCGTCCCAAAGGCATATGCGCCGTTCCATCCTCTCCGCCTCGCTCGCCCTCCTCGCCGCCTGCAGCGCCCAGCCAACCGCCAAGCCAGTCTCTGCGTCGCTCGATGAGGGGCCGAAGCTGCTCCCCACCGGGCGCAGCCTCGACCCGGCCGGCGTGGCGTGGCCGGTGGGATCGATGCCCCTGGCCATGACCCTTTCGCCCAGCGGACGCGAAATCGTCGTGCTCCTCAATGGCTGGCGCGAACAGGGCGTGCAGGTAGTCGACCGCGCCACCGGACGCATCCTGCAGACGCTCACGCAGGATGCCGCCTTCCTGGGGCTCGCTTTCTCCCCCGACGGGCGCACGCTCTACACGAGCGGTGGCAATCAGGACGTGGTCTATCGCTATGCCTGGAACGACGGACGGGCGACGCTCACCGACTCGATCATCATCGAGCCCAAGGCGCCCAAGAAGAACGGCAAGCGATACCCGGCCGGGCTCGCCGTCTCGCCGGACGGTGCGCGCCTGTACGTGGCCGAGAACCTCACCGATTCCCTTGCGGTGGTTGACCTCGCCGCCGCCCGGGTGGTCCAGCGCTTCGGCGTGGAACGCTATCCATATGGCGTGGTGGCCGATGCGGCGGGCAACGTCTACGTCTCGTCGTGGGGCGGCAGCACGGTGGCGGCATTCAAGCCATCGGGCGGCACGCTCATCGCCGCAGGACGCATGAAAGCGGGACGCCACCCCTCGGCACTCCTGCTCAACCGCGACGGATCGCGCCTGTTCGTCGCGTCGGGCTCCACCGACCGCGTCACCGTGCTCGACCCTCGGGCGCGCCGCGCCGTCACCACCATCGTCGTGACGCCGCCGGGCGGCCCGGGTGAAGGCTCCACCCCCAACGCACTCGCCCTGTCGGCCGACGGCCGGCGCCTGTTCATCGCCGAAGCCGACAACAACGCGGTGTCCATCGTGGACCTGGCCGCCACGACCGCCGGTGTCGCCGGCGCCACGGGGGCCGACACGGTGTCGGGGCGCGTCCCGGTGGAGTGGTACCCCACAGCGGTCATCGCGCGCGGCGACTCGCTCATCACCCTCACGGGCAAGGGACGTGGCACAGCCCCCAACCGTCAGGGTCCGCAACCGGGACACGGTCGCGGCGACGAAGGCTTTGACGATCGGCAGTACACACTGGGGCAGACCACGGGGTCCCTGGTCACGTCGCTCAACGCCAATGGCGGCGGTGCCGAGCTCGCACCGCTCTCCGCCCGCGTGGCGCGTGCCAATCGCTGGGACGTGCCGCGCGTGAAGTTCGCCTATCCGCCCATCGAGCACGTCATTTACATCGTCAAGGAGAACCGCACCTACGACCAGGTGCTCGGCGATCTCCCGCAGGCCGATGGCGACACATCGCTGGTCTTCTTCCCCCGCGCGGTGTCACCCAACCATCACGCGCTCGCCGAACGCTTTGGCATCTTCGACCGCTTTTTCGTGAACGCCGAGGTCAGCCCGGACGGCCATAACTGGTCGATGGCCGCGTATACCTCGGACTATCTGCAGAAGACGGTGCCGTCGAACTACTCGGCCCGCGGCCGCACCTACGACTGGGAAGGGACCAACCGCGGCCGCATTCCCGAGGATGACGACGACGTCTCGGAGCCGGTGAACGGCTACCTGTGGAACCTCGCGCAGCGGGCCGGTATCTCGTTCCGCAACTTCGGCGAGTTCGTGATTCCCGCAGACGCCGATCGCGACGACCCGATGCCGTCGGGGTATCGCGGCAACAAGCCGTTCCTGCGCGCCCATACCAACCCCGACTATCCCGCTTACGACCTGAAGATCCGCGACCAGAAACGGGCAGATGTCTGGATGGCCGAGTTGGCGCAGTGGACCGCGCGCGGGTCGATGCCGCGCCTGCAGATCATGCGCTTGCCCAATGACCACACGTCGGGCGCGCGGGTCGACGCGCCGACGCCGCGGGCGCATGTGGCCGACAACGACCTCGCACTCGGACGCATCGTCGAGGCCCTGTCGAAGTCGCCCTTCTGGAAGAACACCGCCGTCTTCGTGCTCGAGGACGATGCGCAGAATGGCCCCGATCACGTCGACTCGCATCGCTCACCATTCTTCGTCATCTCGCCGTACGCCGCGGGCGGCACCTTTCACCGGTTCGCCAACACCACCGACGTCCTGGCGACCATCGAGGAGATTCTCGGCCTCGGCACGTTGTCGCAGTTTGATCACTTCGGCCGCCCGCTCCACGACATCTGGCGTGCGTCGCCCGACCTGCGCCCCTATGCGGCCCTCGTGCCACAGGTGAGCCTCGACGAGATCAATCGCCCCAACACGCGCGAGGCGCGCGAGTCGGCCCAGCTCGACCTGCGCTTCGAGGACATCGCCGACGAGACGCTGTTCAACCACATCCTCTGGCGCACGATCAAGGGCAACGCACCCTATCCCGGCACGCGCCGCATCTCGGTGCTCGACCTCGCCCGGGCGCGGTGAACCGACCGTGAACGCACGCCGCTGGGCACTGGTTGCCCTCTCGTTCCTGGCGGCAATGGCGCTCTCGGCCGACATCGTCTGGCGCGGCTGGCAGAGCACGGGCCACGTGCACGTGTTGCCGTGGCGTGCGCACGCACTGGCCCTGCTGGTCTTCGTGCTCGAGACGGTCACGCGCGGCACCAAGGTGCAGTGGGGGGCAAAGGCGCTGCGCATCCCGCTGCGTTGGACCGCGGCTGTTCGGGTCAGCCTGGGCGGTGACTTTGGCGCCTCGGTGACACCGGGGCGCGCCGGGGCGGAACCCGCCCGTTTTCTCGTGCTCGCCGAGGCCGGCGTTGCCACGGCACCTGCGCTCCTCATTCTGTTTTTCGAACTCGCGCTCGAGCTGGTCTCACTCGTGCTCGTCTGCGCCGTCCTCGCGTTCTTTACCGATGGCGGGATGCTCGCAGGAGGAATGATCGGCATCATCGGCGGCTATGCCCTGTTCGTCATCGGGCTCGCCGGCGGGGCGTTTGTGCTCGCGGGGCGACGGGTCATCGGGCCGCCCCCAGGCTGGCTGCGCCCGTTGGGCATTCATGCCGGTCGCTGGCGCGCCATTCGACGGGCGCTGCGCCATATCCGCGGGGGGATGGACGGCCTGCGCCGCGCCCGGCCCGGGGCCATGCTCGTGGCCTTCGCCTTATCCGTGGCGCACGTTGCGCTGCGGCTCGCCGTGCTGCCGGCGCTGATCTACGGCAGCGGCATCCGCGCCCCACTCACACCGCTGGTCGTCTGGCCACTGTTGCTGTTGTACGGCGGCGCAGTGGCGCCGGTACCGGGCGGGGGCGGGGCCGTGGAGTTCGGGTTTGCGTTCGGACTTCGCAAGGTGCTCGATCCGTCCGTGCTCGCCGGTGCGCTTGTCTGGTGGCGCATCTATTCTTTCTACCTGTACCTGCTGGCCGGCGCGCTGGTTGCCGGCACCACCGTGATGCGCGCCCTCAACACCTCCACCAAGCACCCCGCCCCCGCCCCGTGACTCTTCCCCGCCCCTTCACGCAGCCCTGGGCCGACGCCCTGCGCGAGGCCATCAATGCCGACGCGGCGTATCGTGCGGTCGCCGCCAACTGGACCTGGCCCGTCGCACTCGTGCTCGACGCCGCGCCCGACCTGGGATACGCCACCGATGCCGCGGTGGAGTTTGCGCTGCATCGCGGCGATTGCACCTCGGCTCGCGTAGTGGAGTACGCTGACATCAATGCGCCGTTCGTGTTGCGCGCACCGTACGCCGTCTGGAAAAAGGTCGTGCGCGGCATCACCGATCCCGTCATGGCCATCGCGCTCCGGCAGATCACGCTGCAGGGCTCGCTCAGCACCCTGATGATGCATGCCGGCGCCGCCAAGGCCCTCGTGGCCTGCGCCCGCACAGTCCCCACCCAATTTCCCGACGAAGCCACCTGATCGTACCGTGCACCATCAGCGACTGATACGCGTCACGACGGACGTCAGGGCGCGGGGCACGCCACCGACGTCGCAGTAACTACCAGTGCTCCGCGTCCGTCGGCGTCGGTGGTCAGCACGCCGCGCGACACACCATCGCGGAGTACGACCCAGGCGCGCATCGGTGATGGCAGGCGCGCAGGTTCCAGGCGCAACGTGTCACCGTCCGTTCGTGCCAGCCGCATGATCACCCCCGCTTCAACGGATGTGCGACTGTCCAGCAACTTGTAGCACGCGCTGGCCGGCGAAGGCGCTGCCGCCGACGCAGACACTGCCCGCGCGACCCCTCCAACGACCTGCGGGGGTGCCGGCGAGGCAACGGTTTTCGCCGCACTTCCACCGGCTACGCCGCGCTGTGCCTCCATGTGCTGCGCCTCCGCGCGCGGGACGTCGCGCCGCGCCACGTCAGCCGCTCGGTTCAGCGCCTCTTCGCGTGGCGCTGGCGCGATGGCGGGAGACTCGGCAAGCGCGCGGTCCGCACGCGGCGCCCCCGACACCTCAGCTTGCACCGTGCGCGCCGGCGCGGCAGCGGGTACCCGGGCAACCACCACGGGCTCGACCTTCGGCACCGCGAGCTCCTGTTTCACCTGCGGCGCTGGCGTGGTCGTTGGTTCCGGAACGCGTTGCAAGACCACCGTGGTTGCGCCCACCACCAGAACAACGGCCGCCGCCATCCTGGTCCACCATGGCAGGCGTCGCACGGCGGGTCTGCCTGTCCTCTGCGCCAACGCGCCCTGCGGCAGCACGCCGCGCGGCACGTGGTCCAGCGCAGCGACGATGCGCGATGAAGCAGCAACCAGTCCGCGCGCTTCCGCCGCGGCCGCCGCCCACTCGGCGTCCGTGGCCACCAGCTGCTCGATGCGCTCGGCTTCTTCCGTCGGCAACTGGCCGTCGAGCCACGCGTGAATCAACCCTTCATCAGGACGCGGCATGATGCCCCCGCTGCGCCCGCTGCGCGACCTGGGCCTCGTACATCTCGGCCAGGCGCCGACGGGCGCGTGATAGTGTCGTTCCCACCGAACCCACGGCGATGCCGAGGATCTCGGCGATTTCCGGATAATCCAATCCTTCCTCGCGCAGCAACAACGCCTGCCGATCACGCTCGGCGAGTGCATCGAGCGCGCGCCGGGCATCTCCCGCGTCGAGCGCGCGCTCCATCGCCGTGTCCGGCCCCTCGACGTGCGCGTCCTGCATCTCGGAAGCCAGCAGCGCCAGGTGTTTGCGACGACGGATGTCCTTGCGGGCCTCGTCGCGCACCAGGTTGCTGGCCACCGCAAAGAGCCACGACCGTTCGTTCACCAGCTGCTCCTGTCGCAGCGCCCGCACGAACGTCTCCTGGGCGATTTCCTCCGCCCAGTCACGATCTCCCAGCCGGCGCGTGAGGTAGCGCACCAAGGCGGCGTGATAGGTCGTGAAGAGACGTTCGATATCGGACATCGTGATTACCAATCTCGCACGAGCGCGTCCAACGCGCCTGTGGTCAGCGTGCGCTCGCCCGCAGGATCGAGGACGATCACCACGAGGCGTCCCTGCACCGAGACGCGCTCCCCGAGCGCGAAGGCATCCTGGAGCATCGGCAGTCGCGCCAGCACCGCGAAGTACGCGTCCGAATAGGCCCGCACGCGCACCACGCGCGGCAGCGCCGCCGGCACCGGCGCATCCGGCAGCACATCGCGCCACTCGCCCTCGTGCAGGGTGAAGCGCCTTCCCATCACGAACCGTTCGGTCGCGGCCGTCGCCGCGTCGGCGCGATCGGCCTGTGCCATGTTCTGCACGGCGCGCTGTGCCGACGCCGCCTTCGCCGCCTCGAACGCACCACGGGCACTGCCGCCGGCCACGCCGGCTGCCACGCCACCAACCATGGGCGCCGGCATCGCCATGTCGCGGCGCGGGTTGGCACTGCTCGGTTGCATCCCCGGTTCCACCACCAGGTACGAGGTCAGGTCCGTCGGAATCCCGAAGCGCGTACCGAGCAGGCGTAGTTCGTCATCGAGTTCCGTGGTCGCGCCATTGCGCCGACGCTCCGCGCTCAACCAGCCGGCGCGCTGCACGGCCCAGAGCCGCGCGACGAACGGGTTC
>CANNKR010000042.1 GCA_947504615.1 Gemmatimonadota bacterium
GGGAAGACGATCTGGTTGAAGGCGAGGGAGGCCAGGACGTTGGCGTTATCGCGGCGCTGCAGGATGTTGGCGAGGCGCAGGTCGCGCTGGCGGCGCACGTCGGCCGCGCGGAAGGTCGGCCGCATGACGACGTCGGCCAGCAGGTCGAGGGCCTGGTCGAGCGTGCGCTTGGGGACGTTCAGCGAAATGATGAAGGCATCGGTGCCCGCGTTGGCCGAGAGCTGTGCGCCGAGGAAGGCCAGTTCGCTTTGGAGTGCGTTGACGTCACGCGCGCCTGCGCCTTCGGTGAGCATGCGCGCCGTGAACGACGCGAGGCCCGGCTGGTTGGCGTCGAGCTTGGTGCCGCCGGCGATGACCAGCGTGAGCTGCACGAGCGGCAGTTCGTGCTGCTGCACCAGTTGCAGCGTGACGCCGTTGGAGAGGGAGGAGCGCTCGAGGGCCGGGAGCTTGAGCACCGGCGGCTTCTCGAGGGCGGGTATCTGGGTGCGGTCGAGCTGTTGGGCGCCGGCGATTGCTGGTGCCAGCGCGATGAGGAAGCGAATGGAGTTCTTCATTATTGAGTCACCGGCTTCTTGGCCGCGAGGTCGAGTTTGCCCTGCGGGACGACGGAAGCCATCACGCGGTTGGTGCGCAGGTACTGTTTGACGACGCGCTGGACGTCGGCGGCGGTGACGGCCTTGTAGCGATCGAGGTCGGCCTGGAAGGAATCGGGGGTGCCGGTCTGGTAGTAGTAGGCGTTGAGGCGATCGGCCTTGCCGCCCACCTGCTCGATGCCGCGCAGGAACGAGGCTTCGGTGGCGTTGCGCGCCTGCTCGAGTTCACGCGCGGTGGGACCGTCGGCCGCGAGCCGTGCAAGTTCGGCATCGATGACCGTGCGGAGCGTGTCGAGTCCGCGACCCGGGCGGGCGGTGGTGACGATGGAGAAGTCACCGTCGAGACGCTTGCCGTCCTGGCCGGCGTTGACGTTGGTGGCGATCTCGCCGCTGTAGACGAGGGCCTGCGTCAGGCGGCCGGTGCGCGAGCCGGCGAGCACGTAGGCGGCGATGTCGAGGGCCGCATCGTCGGCATGCCATCCCTTGACCGTGTGCCAGTTGAGATAGAGCCGCGGGAGCTGGACGCGATCTTCGAGGACGAAGGCCGTGTCGGTGACGGTGAAGGGGGCGGGGGCTGGCCGATCGAGGGCCGGACCGCGCGGGATGTCGGTGAAGTACTTCTTGACGATGGCGCGCACGTCATCGGGCTTCACGTCGCCGGCCACGACGAGGGTGGCGTTGTTGGGCGTGTAGTAGCGGCGGAAGAAATCCTTCACGTCGTCGACGGAGGCGGCGGAGAGGTCGGCCATGGAGCCGATGACGGACCACGAGTAGGGATGCTTGGCCGGATAGAGCAGCTTGGGCAGGTGGTCGTTGACCATGCCGTAGGGCTGGTTCTCGTAGCTCTGGCGGCGTTCGTTTTTCACGACATCGCGCTGGAGGTCGACCTTGGGGCCATCCATGGTGGGGAGGAGCCACCCGAGGCGGTCGGCTTCGAGCCAGAGCATCAGGGGGAGCGAGGAACTGGGCCCCTCTTCGTAGTAGTTGGTGCGGTCTTCGGTGGTGGAGCCGTTGTTGTTGGCGCCGGCCGCTTCGAGCAGGCGGTCGAACTGCGGGTAGGGCGCGTTCTGCGAGCCCATGAACATCAGGTGCTCGAACAGGTGGGCAAAGCCGGTGCGGCCGGGCTTTTCGTCACCGGATCCGACGTGGAACCAGACGTTGGTGGTGACGACGGGAACGGAGTGATCCTCGTGGATGATGAGGGTCAGGCCGTTGGGGAGGGTGTCGACGGTGGCGGGGACGCGGAGCGGCGCGTTTTGCGCGGCGGCGAGTGCCGGGGCCAGGGCAAGGGCGAAGAGGAGTTGGCGCATTCCATGATTATACGGGGTGCGGTGGGCGGCGGCACGGTCTGGCGACGGGGAAATAGGGAGGGTCGGCGGGATTCCCCCTTCACCTAAGGCGCTGTGCCGACTAGAATTACGGATTGCGGCCAGGTAGCTCAGTTGGTAGAGCAACGGACTGAAAATCCGTGTGTCGCCGGTTCGATTCCGGCCCTGGCCACTCATCTACAAGAGAACGACAGAAACTACAGAAACGACAGAGTACGACAGAGCGCCCGGGCCGGTATTGGCTCGGGCGCTCTGTTGTACCCCAACTCCCGGTCAGTCCCTGGGGTGGGACCGCCTTTCCCCGGTCATCTGGTGACCCAGGTGCGACGCCTCCTGCTCGGCGGTGATCTCCATCTCGCGCTGGGGGGTGACGAACAGATGTTTGACCCAGTCGCCGAAGTCGTCGAAGTAGCTGTACGCCACCGGCACCACAATCAGCGTCAGCATGGTCGACGTGATGAGCCCGCCGATCACCGCCCGGGCCATGGGGGCGCGGAACCCGCCGCCCTCGCCTAGCGCCAGCGCGATGGGCAACATGCCGGCGATCATCGCGAGCGTGGTCATCATGATGGGGCGCAACCGCACCGCGCCGGCCTCGACCAGCGCATGGAACCGGTCGGTCCCACCACGCCGCCGCTCGTTGGCGTTGTCCACCAGCAAGATGGCGTTCTTGGTCACGAGCCCCATCAGCATGATCACACCGATCATCGACATGATGTTCAGCGTGGTGCCCGTGAGCAGCAGCGCCAGCAACACGCCCACCAGTGACAGCGGCAGCGAGAGCATGATGGCGATGGGATGCGTGAACGACTCGAACTGCGACGCGAGGATCAGAAAGATCAAAATCACCGCGAGCGAAATGGCTTCGACGACGTATCCGCCGGTCTCGGCGAGCAGTTCGGTCTGGCCACCGAGGTTGACGCTGTAGCCGGGCGGCAGGGTGAGCTTGGCGACCTCGGTGCGGATGGCGGACGACGCCTCGGACAGCGAGATGGCGGGCGAGACATTGCCGGAGATGGACACCACACGCTCGAGGCGCATACGGTCGATCTGCGACGGCGCGCTGGCCACGGTAACACGCGCCACGTCGCCGAGTCGCGTGGTGGTGACCCCGTTGGGGCCCACCTTGGCGGTGGGGACAGGAAGCGCATTGACGTCCGCGATAGAGCGCCGCAGCTCCGGCGCCACCTGCACGCGCACATCGCGCTCTTCGCCCGTGGGATCTTCCCAGCGCGTCGCGACTTCGCCGGCAAACAACGGCCGGATGGTGGCTGACAAAATTCCGAGGTCGAGCCCCACCTGGTTGGCGGCATCGCGGTCAATCTCGACGCGCAGTTCGGGCTTGGGCTCACCCAGCGATGACGTCACGTCCACGATGCCGGGAATGCCTTCCACCGCACTGCGTACCTGGCGCGAAATGCGCTGCAGTTCGGTGATATCGGGGCCGCGCAGTTCCACCTGCAACGGCGCTTGACCGCCGCCGGGGCCACCCTGTGCCATGACGAAGGTGCGCACGCCGTACAACGGCGCGAGCTTCGTGCGCGCCACCATCATGAGATCGTTCTGGGCCGTGGTCCGCTCGTTCGGCGGGGTCAGGCGGACGTACACCTCGCCGACGCGCACGGTGCCGGTGGCTCCGGCGCCAATGGTCGTGTAGGTGTAGGCCACGCCTTCGATGGCGCGCAGCGTCGCGATCACCTGGTCGGCCTTGGCGCGGGTCTGCGCCAGGCTCGATCCCTCCGGCGTCTCGAACTTGACCATGAATTCACTGTTGTCCGAATCCGGCTGGAACGCGCCACCGATGAACGGCACGAGCGCGAGCGCGGCCACAAGACTGGCCGCCGCCAATACGATGGTCGAACGCCGGTGATTCAGCGCCCACCCGATGACGCCCCGGTAGCCATGCGCGGTCCGGTCGAACCACTGGTTGAACCGCCCAATCAGGCGCGTGAGCACGTTGCCGTGGGTGGCGTCGCCCACGTGCGGGTTCACTCCCCACCAGGCGCTGAGCATGGGGGTGAGCGTGAACGACACGAACAGCGACACCATCACGGCCCAGGCCACGGTGATGCCGAACGAATAGAAGAATCGCCCGATGATGCCACCCATGAACGCCACCGGAACAAAGACGGCGACAATCGACAGCGTGGTGGCGAGCACCGCGAGAATGATCTCGTGCGTGCCGCGGCTGGCGGCCGTGAAATGATCCTCGCCCAGCTGGCGATGCCGGACGATGTTCTCCACCACGACGATGGCATCGTCGATCAGGATGCCGATCGACAGCGACAGCGCCATCAGCGTCAGCACGTTCAGCGTGAACCCCATCGCCTTCATGATGATGAACGACGAGATCACCGACACAGGGAGCGACAGCGAGGTGATGGCGGTGGCCTTCCAGTCGTTCAGGAAGAGCATCACGATGATGATGGTGAGCAGGGCGCCCAGCAGCAGCTCGTCGATGACGTCGGACACCGAGTTGCGGATCATTACCGAGTTGTCACGCACCACCTGCAACTCCGTGCCGGCGGGCAGGGTGGAGCGCAGCTTCGTGATTTCCTTCAGGACGCCGTCGGCGACGTCCACGGTGTTGGCGCCGGAGACCTTGATGAGGTCGATGCCGATGCTGCGCCGCGCGTCCACGAGGGCGAGCGACCGCTCCTCTTCGGTGGCGTCTTCCACGCGCGCCACATCGGAGAGCCGGACGGTGAGCCCGTTGCGGGTGGCGATGATGACCTGATTGAACTGCGCGGGGCTGACGATGCGACCACTGACGCGCACGAGCTGCTCGCTGGCGCCCAGCGTGACGCGGCCCGCGGGGACTTCGAGGTTCTGCCGCTGCAGCGCGGCCGTGACCTGCGGGGCCGTGATGCCGAGCGCTTCCATGCGGGCGGGCTGCAGGTAGACGCGCACTTCGCGCTTGAGTCCACCGGAAATGCGCACTTCGCCCACGCCTGACACCGACTCGAGCCGGCGCCTGATGGTTTCGTCGGCGAGTGCGGTGAGCCGCGCGAGCGGCACCTGCGGACTGGAGAGCGCCAGCGAGATGACGGGGAGCGCGCCGAAGTCGATCTTCTGCACCACCGGCGGATCAATGCCCGCAGGCAAGTTGCGGCGGATGCCCTCGATCTTGGAGCGCAGGTCCTGCGCTCCCAGGTCCACGGGGCGCGTGAGCTGGAACTCGACGATGACCTGCGACACGCCCTCAAGCGAAATCGAGGTGATCTTCTTGACCTGCTCCACGGGATTGAACGCTTCCTCGAGCCGCTTGCTCACTTCGCGTTCGACCGTGGTGGCGCTCGCCCCCGGATACGTGGTCTGCACCGTGACGATGGGCATGTCGATGGCCGGGAACTGGTCGATCGGCAACCGGCGATAACTGAAAAAGCCAAGAACGATCAGCGCCGACATCACCATCGTGGTGAAGACAGGGCGCCGAATGGCGAGAGCGCTGAGGCCCCCGCCGGCAGAAGGCGCAGTCATGCTACTTCTCCTTGGCCGCAGGCACCGTGGACGCAGTGGACACCGAGGTACCGTCCGCCATCTCCACCCCGGCCGTCACCACCACGCGCTCACCGTCCTTCAGGCCGCTCGTGATCGCCACGACGCCGGTCTCGTCATCGCGCGCACCGGTCACCACGAGGCGGCGATGCACCACGCTGCCGTCGACCACCAGCACATAGGCGCCCTTGTCGCCCGTGCGCAGGGCGTTCACCGGCACCACCACCGTCTTGGCGGAGGCGCCGGCATGAATGCGGCCGTGCGCGAACTGCCCGGCGACAATCTTGCCAAGCGCGTTGGGCAACTGCACAAACACCCCCACCTGACGCGTGGCGGCACTGGCGATGGGATCGACGCGAGCCACGGTGCCGCTGAAGGTCTGGCCGGGCATCGCCTCGAGGGTGAAGGTCACTTTCTGTCCGGTACGCACGCGCGCGGCGTCCACCGCGCCCACCTGTCCCTTGAGTTCGAGCGTGCGCGGATCGACCACCGTGACGACAGCATCGTCCGACTTCACCGATTCCCCGGACTCGACGTTGCGGTCGCTGACCCAGCCGTCGATGGGCGACTTGATGCTCGTGCGCCCAGCGGCCTCGCTGGCACTGGCATTCACCGCGCGTGCGGCGGCGAGCTGCGCGAGCGCGGCGTCGTGACCGGCCTCGGCGGTCTTGAGATCGATCTGCGACGTGGCGCCGGCGGCAAAGAGCTTCTTGCCGGCATCGAGCCTCTGCCTGGCCACAGCGAGCGCGGCTTCGGCGCTGGCGACGTTGGCCTTGGCCCCCTCGGCCTGGCTGGTAACGCCCTGCGCTTCGACGCGCGCGATTTCCTGGCCCTTGCTCACCTTCGTGCCGCGGTCCACGCGCAAGTCGCGAATGGTGCCGGCCACCTGGGCGCGCACCCGCACGACGTCGGCGGGGTCGAGCGCGCCACTCACCTGCACGGTCGACTCCACAGTGCCAGTCGTTGCGGCCGCGACGTCGGCGGCGCTCAGGACCACGGTCCGCGGCGCGGCGGTGTCACCGCCCTTGGTGCCGCTGCACGAGGCGGCGGTGACCGCGATGATGAGGAAACTCATGCCCCGCACGGAACGGAGCACGCAGGTCTGATATGAAGTCATGGTCAGCGAGCCTGGGAGAGTGCAGAGGAACTGGCGCCGCGTGCACGCTGCACGCTGGCGTCGGCGATGTAGTACTGGGCGATGGCCTGCGCGCGATTGGCGCGCGCCATCAACAGCGAGAGGCGGGCATCGGTGACCTCGAGCTGCGAGGCCATGCCCTGGTCGTACCGCAGCCCCGTGAGGTCGTAGACCCGCTGCGCCTGATCCACCGTGCGCTGGCGGGCGGTGATGGACGCGGCGGCGCGCTCGCGCTCGCCGAACGCCTGCTGGTACTGCAACTGTACGGCCTCGCGCAGCTGCGACAACCGGAACTGTTCCTGCTGCAGGCCGATCTTGGCTTGCGACAGCTCGGCGCCGCGCTTGAATCCATTGAAGAGCGGGAGCTTGAGCGTGACGGCAGCGTTCCAGTCGGTCAGCCAGCCGGTTCCCTTCAGTGCGAACACTTCCTGCGGATACAGCAGACGGCCGAGGCTCATCCGAAGATCGACCGACGGCAGGTACGCGCTGTACGCCCCCTTCACGACTTCACCGGCGATCCGCACCTGCTGCTCCTCCGCGTGCACCGCCGAGCGATCGGCGACCACGGTGGACGGCTCGATGATCGTGACGGACGCTGCCGCCGGCGCAACAAGCGGTGTGGTCAGCGCGAGCGGTGCGGAGAGCGGCACGTTGATGAGCCGCTTCAGGTTGAGCAGCGACGTGGAGGCGGCGTTCTGCGCGTCCACCAGTTGCGGACGCAGGTTCTCGGCGGCCACTTCGGCGCGCAGCACGTCGAGTTCCGACCCAGCGCCGGCGGAGAGACGCAACTTCTCAGATTCCAGGAACCGCTGGGCCTGCGCGACGGCTTCGCGCGCACTCGCCTCGAGTTCGTGGGCGAGCAGGGCGCCGACATACGCGCTGCGGATCTGGAACTCCGCCTCGGCCATCTGTTCCTTCAGGTTGAACTGCGTGGCCGACGCGAACTGATTGGCCACGCGCATGGCAATGCCGAGCCTGGGGGAGAACAGGGTCTGCGTGGCCGTGAGGTTGGCCGTGTACTGGTTGACGCGGCCGAAGGGGAGATTGCCGAACAGCTTGGCGATGGGATTGGCCGTGTCGGCAGTCGCACTGCTCTTGACCTGGAAGGGCGAGGCGTAGGTGCGCGTGTAGTTGAAGCTGCCGTCGAGCGTGGGGAAGACGGCGGAGCGCGCCGACTTCACCTGCGTGCCGGCGAAGTCCACCGCCGTGCGGGCGAGCTTCACCTCTTCGCCGAGTGACGCTGCGCGACCGAGTGCTTCGTCGAGCGAGAGGCGGATCGTGTCGGCGGGCAATACGCGCTGGGCGTGGAGCGTGGGCGCTGCGGCGAGCAGCAGCGCTGCGCCGAGCAGTGATAGGGAGCGGGCGAGCGGATGGAGTGCGTTCACGAGTGCCTGGCCCTGCGCTTGCCGGCGGCGCGTGTGCTGGGGAGCACGCTGACCGTCGGGCGAAGGCTGTGGAGGAAGAGTTCAATGGTGGAGTCCACCATGCGGTCCTTGTCGAACGGGTCGAGCGTGTCGAGTTCCATGCCGCCGCGCCACAGCTGCTGGAGGACGAGCCCGGAGGTGAAGACGCGCGCCGCGACTTCGGCGTCGGCGTCCTGCCGGAACTCGCCGGACTGCTTGCCGACCTCGATGAGCTTGGCGAGGAGGGTCCATCCCTCGACGAGGCTGTTCTGGATGGCGCGCACGAAGACCTTGGGGGAATCGGCGTGCAGTTCATGGATGACGAGGTGCAACAGGCGCTGCGATTCGTCGGCGGGATCGCAGAATCCCTTGCGCATCAGCATGCGCAGCTTGGCCGACACCGGCCCGGCGAGGCCATTGAGCTGTGCCTCGAG
Source organism: Gemmatimonadota bacterium (assembly GCA_947504615.1). GTDB lineage: Bacteria > Gemmatimonadota > Gemmatimonadetes > Gemmatimonadales > Gemmatimonadaceae > PNKL01. The sequence continues at coordinate 8,392 of CANNKR010000042.1, forward strand.
ATCGGCGAAGAGTTCCCGGTCGCGACTGGCGACCAGCCGGACGAGGAGGTCTTCCTTGTTCTTGAAGTAGTAGTAGATGGTGCCTTTGGTGACGCCGGCGGCGGCGGCGACATCTTCGAGGCGGGTGGTGGCGTAACTGCGCGCCGAGAAGACGCGCAGCGCGGCCTCGAGGATCTCGCGCGGGCGCTCGTCAGGCCTGCGTGCCCATCGTGCGTGCCGGGGATCGGCGGGCGGCTGTTTTTTCTTGACCATGACGTCAGATATATCTGATAAGGCCTATTCTCAGCGCCAAGGTACTGGGAGACGAGTATTTATCGTCCAAGTATAATATACTGGGACATTCTGTCCGGCAAGGCGCGGGCGGGCGCCGCGGGTCAGGCCGAGCGCTTGTGGTACTGCCGTACTGCGATGGTGAGCACGAGCACGCCGCTGACCGCCATCACCACGAGGTGGCGCGCGACGTCCGCGAGCCCGGCGCCCTTGAGCATCACCGCGCGCATGAGCTCGATCTCGTGGCGCATGGGGTTCGCGTCGGCGACGACCTGCGCCCACGGCGGCATGGAGTTGACCGGGGTGAAGAGCCCGCTCATCAGCAGATAGATCATCAACAGCGCAAAGGTGACGAACATGGCCTGCTGCTGTGTTTCGACCACGGTCGAGATCCAGAGGCCGATGCCGAGGGCGACCACGAGGTAGATCGCCCCGCCGAAAAAGACCAGGAGCAGGCTGCCGCGCATCGGCACCCCGAACGCGATCCATCCAATGAACAGCCCGATGGCCAGCACGAGCATGGCCAGCGTCCAGAGCGGAATGAGCTTGGCGGCAATGAACACGGGGCGTGACACGGGCGTCACGTTCAGCTGCTCGAGCGTCCCCGCTTCTTTTTCGCGCACGATGTTCATGGCGGTCAGCAGGGTGCCGATGATCGTCAACAGCTGGATCAGGATGCCGGGCACCATGTAGTGCTTGTAGTTGAGCTCGGCATTGAACAAGCCGCGCGTGCGCACGTCGAGGACGCCGCGTGCGCGCCCGGGTGCTGCCTCCGCATGCGCGCCGCCGGGGACGATGGGGGGCGTGAGGGAACCACCGAGGTCGGCGGCATACCGCGAGAGAATCTGGCGGGCGTACGCCTGCGACACGCCGGCCGCCGATCCGTCTTCGGCGTTGAGCAGCAGCTGTACCGTGGCGCGGTGGTCGCGCACGATGCCGCGCTCAAAACCTTCGGGAATGACGACGATCATCTCGACGCGCCGCTCGCGCATGGCCGCATCGGCGGCGGCGATGGACACGGACGCCGCCGTGCGCTCGAACCGCCCTGACGCCACCAGGCGGTCGATGGCGCCACGGGACATCGTGCTGCGGTCCCGGTCGACCACGAAGAGGCGCGATTGCCGCACCTCGAAGGTGGCGGCGTTGGAGAGCACGAGCAGCTGCACCACCGGGATGAGGAAGAGCATCCGGAGCAGGGTCTTGTCCCGGAAGATCTGCAGGTATTCCTTGCGGAGCAGAAAGCGGAGTGCGCGCATGGTCAGTCGAGCCTCGCGCGGAAGCTGCGGATGGCCAGGGTCATGAAGGCGACGAACATCAGCGACAGGATGGCGATTTCCATCCAGAGATCGGCCACGCCGACCCCCTTGAGCATCACGCCGCGCGCGATGACGATGAACCAGCGTGCCGGGATGATGTGCGAGATCAGCCGCAGCGGCAGCGGCATGCTGGCGATGGGGAAGATCAGCCCCGAGAGCAGGGTGGTGGGGAGCATGGTGCCCACGAGCGCAAAGAGCATGGCGGCGCGTTGCGAAGTGGTGACCGCGGCGATGAGCACGCCGAGGGCGAGCCCGACCATGGCGTAGAGCGTACTGGCGCCCAGCAGCAAGGCGACGCTGCCGCGGAACGGCACCTGAAAGACCGCCCAGGCAGCAAAGAGCGCCGTGACGACGTTGGCGAAGGCGAGCAGGAGATACGGCACAACCTTGCCGACGATGATCTGCCACGGACGCAGCGGCGACACGAGGAGGACCTCGAGCGTGCCGCGCTCCTTCTCGCGCGAAAGCGAGATGGCCGTCATCATCGACGAGACGAGGGTGAGCACGAGCGCGATGAGCCCGGGGACGAAGAGGTTGACGCTCTCGAGGGTGGGGTTGTAGCGCATCCGCACCTGCGGGATGATCCGCACCCCGCGCCCTGCGCCGGGCTGCTCGGCCTGCCATGCGGCGATCACCGAGGTGGCGTACGTCTGCATGGTGGTCCCCGAGTTGGGGTCGGAGGCGTCGACGAGCAGTTGCATCTGCGCGCCCGTGCCGCGCGCGAGGCGCTCGGCCAGCCCCGGCTGAAAGACCACTGCGATGTCGGCCGCGCCCCGGCGAAAGAAGGGTTCCGCCGCGGCCACGGTCGGCACCGTGGCAACCACACGAAATCGTCCGTTCCCCACAAAGCGCGCGCGCAGGGCGAGGGTGACTGCATCGGGGACCGGATCGACCACGGCGAGCCGGATGTCGTTGACGTCGGTACGGATGGCGAAGCCGAAGAGCACGACCTGGGCCAGCGGCAGCAGCAGCAGGATCACGAGCGTCTGCCGGTCGCGCAGGATGTGCCGCATTTCCTTCACGACGAAGGCGATCAACGCCGAGAGCCGTTTCTCGCGGTGCATCACACGCCTCCTGCCATCGCGGCGGGGCGCGCGAGGCGCACGAACACTTCATCAATGGTCGGGGCACCGAACTCTGCCTTGAGTTCGGCGGGCGTTCCCATGGCGGCAATGCGCCCGTCCACCATGATCGAGAGCCGGTCGCAGTACTCGGCTTCATCCATGTAGTGCGTCGTCACGAAGACGGTCGTACCGCGTGCGGCGGCGGCGTAGATCATCTCCCAGAACTGCCGGCGCGTGACCGGATCGACGCCGCCGGTGGGTTCATCGAGGAAGACGACCAGCGGGCGGTGCAGCAGGGCGACCGAGAAGGCGAGCTTCTGTTTCCAGCCGAGCGGCAGCGTGCCGACGAGCGCGTCATGGGCGCCATCGAGGTGCAGCCCGCCGACCAGTTCGGCGCCGCGGGTGGAAATCTCATCGTCGGTGAGGCCGTAGATGCCGCCGTAGAGCTGAATGTTCTCGCGCACCGTGAGGTCGTCGTACAGCGAGAAGCGCTGGCTCATGTAGCCGATGCGCCGTCGCACCTCCTCCGACTGCGTGCGCACGTCGTAGCCCGCCACCTGCGCCGAGCCTTCGGTGGGCTCGAGCAGCCCGATGAGCATCTTGATGGCCGTGGTCTTGCCGGCACCGTTGGCGCCCAGGAAGCCAAAGACCTCGCCCGTCTTCACCTGCACCGAGATGGCGTCGACCGCCACGAACGCGCCGAAGCGGCGCGTCAGGCGTTGCACGTCGATGGCGAGTGTCACGCGGGGACTCCGACTGGTACCCCGGGCGCATCGCCCATCAGCGCCATGAATGCGTCCTCGATGCCCGGGGCGATCGTGGTCACGTCCACACCGTCGAGGTTGCGTGCGCGCAGCGCGTCGAGGACGTCCTGGGCGATCTGCGCCGGTGCGAGTGCCGTGCGCGTGTCGCTGTAGTGGAATGCCTCGCCGAACGGGTGCACCGACGCGGCGGTGGGGAGCGCACGCAGGGCGTCGAGCAGCGCGGTGCGCGGGCGTCCGCGGACCGCGAAGAGCGGGCGCGGAAAAAGTGCGCCGATGGCGCTGGGCGCATCGATGGCGAGCACGCGCCCCTGCTGCATGAGAGCCACGCGATCGCAGCGATCCGCTTCGTCCATGTACGGCGTGGAGACGACGATGGTGAGTCCCGAGGCCTGGAGCGTATCGAGGAGGTCCCAGAACTCCCGGCGCGACACGGCATCGACCCCCGTGGTGGGTTCGTCGAGCAAGAGCAGGTCGGGGCGGTGCACCAGGGCGCACGAGAGGGCGAGCTTCTGCTTCATGCCGCCCGAGAGCTGCCCCGCGCGCCGATCGCGGAACGGTTCGATCTGCTGGTAGATGGGCTTGATCAGGTCATAACCGCGCTCGAGCGAGGTGCCGAACACGGAGGCGAAGAAGCGCAGGTTTTCCTCGACGCTCAGGTCGGGATAGAGCGAGAAGCGTCCGGGCATGTAGCCCACGCGCGACCGGATATCCCACAGGTCACGGACCACGTCGCGTCCAAGCACCGTAGCAGTGCCGCTGTCGGGCACGAGGAGCGTGGCGAGGATGCGAAAGAGCGTCGTCTTGCCGCCGCCATCCGGCCCGACGAGGCCAAAGAGTTCGCCGGGACGCACGGTGAGCGAGACCGACTCGAGCGCGACCGTCGCGCCGAAGGTCTTGCGCACCTCGTGGAGGACGACCGGCCCGGTGTCGCTCACGGCGTGGCGCCGGCCGCGCGGTTCAGGGTGACGTCACCGGGCATTCCGATCTTGAGCACGCCGTCGCGATTGGGGACGCGGATGCGCACGGCATACACGAGACTGGCGCGCTCGTCGCGCGTTTGCACGGGGGTCGGCGTGAACTCCGCAGCCGATGCGATCCAGGCAATCGTGCCCGGCAGCGTGAGGAGTCCTTTCTCGCCCTGCTGCACGTGTACCTGCACCACCTGGCCCAGCTTGATCGCGGCGAGCTGCGCGCCGGAGACATACGCGCGGAGTTCGAGCGTATCGAGATCGGCAATGCGGTACAGCGGCTGGCCGGGCCCAACGACCTCGCCCTCGCGGGCATACACGGCGAGCACCGTTCCCGTGCGCGGGTTGGCCACGGTGGCGCGGGCAATGCGGTCGCGCACCTGCGCCACGCGCGCGGCGATGGCGTCGGCTTCGCGAGTGACGCTGTGGCCCTGTGCGGTGAGGGCCTGCAATTGCGCGGTGACCGTGCGCAGATCGCGTTCGGCCTGGTCGGCCTGCGCCACGGTGGCGGCGTTGGCAGCACGGAGCCGGAGCGTGCGCTCGTTGGTGCGCGCGGCGATCTCACGCTGCACGTCGAGCACGCGGCGCTGTTCGTCGAGTTCCGCCAGGCGCGCGGTGACGGCGGTGCGCTGGGCGGTGGCCTGTTCGCGTTCGAGGACGAGCGTGGTGGTGTCGATGACGATCACCGCGGCGCCGCGATCAAGACGCGCGCCCTCGGTGACGGCGAAGCGCTGAATGGGACCGCTGGTCTGCGCGGCGACCACGACTTCCGTGGCTTCGAAGTTGCCATAGGCATCGGGAGGAACGGCGCCGCGACAGGCAAGCAGCGTCACCGGCACAATGGTCACCGTGGCGCGACGCAGTTGCGTCGCCAGGAAAGTCAGGGCCGGCATCAGCGAACCTCGAGGCCAAGAGTAGTCAGGAATCGTGCGCGCGCCTGCGTCAGTTCCACGCGGTGCGTGGCGCTCGCGAGTTGTGCGGTGAGCAGGTCGGTTTCGCGGTCTACCAGTTCGGCCGCGGTGATGACGCCCTCGCCGAAACGCACGCGGGCTTCGCGCAGCACCAACTGGCGCAGCGCGACGATCGTGCTGTCGTCGGTGGATGCCGCGACCAGACGATCGATGGCGGCGAGGTCGGCGAGCGTGCCGCGCCGCAGGCGGTCGGTAAAGGCCGTCTCTTCGGTGGAGACGATCTTTGACTGCAGGGCGAGGGTCTCGCGTTCACGGCGCACCGTGCCCCAGTCCCAGGGGGCCCACTCCACCTGCACGCCTGCGAGCCAGTACGAATCGAAGTCTCGCGAGAGCGGGTTGAGCGCGGGGCGTCCGTAGCCCGTGCGGCCGAAGGCGCTGATGCGCGGGCGTTCCTGTGCGGCCATGGCCGCCTCGCGCCCGGCGAGCACGGCGCGTCCCTGCGCGAACTGCGCGTACTCGGGACGAGCCCGTACGGAATCGAGCGCCGTGCGCGCCGACGTCACGGCACCGTCGAGCACCGGGAGCGCGAGCGCTGAGGCGGGCGACACCGGAAGGCCGGTGAGATCGGCAAGGAGGGAGAGTGCCACCGTGCGGTTGACGGCGAGCTCGGCCAGCAACTGCGTGCGGCGCAGCACCTCGGCGTGCAGCATGGCTTCGTCGCCCGGCAGCGCCGCGCCTTCGCGCACGCGCACCGCGGCGGCGGCGCGCTGGGCCTCGAGGTCGGCGATGCCGGCCTGAAGCACCGCGTGCTGGTCGTCGAGGAGCAGGGCGCCAAAGAAGGCGTCATTCACCGCCGCGCGTTGTCCGTAGAGTGCCGTGGCGAGCCGCGCCTGCGATTCGGCCCACGTTGCGAGTTCGACGTCGCGTCGCGGAGCGCGCGTGGGATCGAACAGCTTGAGGCGCAGCGCGACGTTGGCGTCGTAGGTGTCCTTGGCCGGCGAGATGGCGCCGGGAATCGGCACACGCGTGACGTCCGACTGATACTGGCTCTGGCCGGTGAGTCCAAGCACCGGCGCGCGTTCGGCGCGAAGACTGGCCAGGCGGAGTCGGCCCTGTTCTGCAATGAGTGCGGCTTGGGCACCGCGCGGATCGTGGGCGACCGCCGCCTGCTGGAGCGCGGCGAGGCGCAGCGTGTCGCGCGGTGCGGCGGCCTGCGCGCCGAGCGAAAGCGAGGCAAGGGCGGATGCGCCGACGAGCCACGGCGCACGACGGAGGATGGCGGAGGACGTCATGGGCGAAGGGCACGGATGATGAAGCCCGGCAACTCGGCGCGCCGGGCTTCAAGGAAGAGGTCGAACGCGGGGCCGTCCAGGTTCACAAGCGCCGCCAGCATGGGGCGCGCGGCGAACGGGAAGACACAGAGCGAGACGAGGTTTACGAGGAACTGCTCGGGCATCATGAGTTGCATCTCGCCCGCTGCGGCGCGCGCGGCCAGATCGCGACCGAGGCGCGCGAGCATCTCGCGCGGCCCATTGCCCTGCGCCGTGGCTTCGTGGGCCATCGCGACGATGCGCTCGGGGTGGAAACTCAGTTCGCCCAGGACGTAGCCGGGCAGAAAGGGATGCTCGCGCAGGACGTCGATGTAGCGATGAACCACATGCTCGATGCGCGTCTCGATGGGCGCGTCGGAGCCGAGCGTGCGCAGCACCTCGGGAAGAATGCGGGAGGCGGCTTCACGGAAGACGGCCTGCGCGAGTCCGTCCTTGGATTTGAAGTAGTAGTGGAGCAGCGCGGCGTTGACGCCGGCTTCTTCGGCGATCTCCTGCATCCTGGCGCCGGCGGTGCCGCGACGGACGAAGATGACGCGGGCCGCCTCGAGGATTCGGCGTTCGGTGTCGCCGTCGCGCGCCGTGGCGCCCTGCTTGGGGCGTCCCGCCTTTCGGCGTGAGGTAGAAACGGGTGTTTTCATATTATTTAGTTGGTTAGTTAATAACCTAAACGACCAAGCTCCTGTACGCAATGGGGTGGGGCTACGAGACAGCCGACGGGTCAGTCGTAGCGCAGAGCTTCGATGGGGTCGAGCATCGAGGCTCGGCGCGCCGGCCAGACCCCGAAGACGATGCCGATGGCGCTGGCGAAGGTGAACGCCATGAGGATCGACTGGCTGTCGACGGCGGTCTTCCATCCCATCGAACTGCTGAGCTGCGCCGCCCCCACCATGCCGCCGGCTACCCCCAGGGCGCCGCCCAGCACGCAGAGGATCACGGCCTCGGAGAGAAACTGGAACAGGATGTCGCTGCGGGTAGCACCGAGCGCCTTGCGCACGCCGATTTCGCGGGTGCGCTCGGTGACGGAGACCAGCATGATGTTCATGATGCCGATGCCGCCGACGAGCAGGCTGACGGCGGCGACGCCGGCGAGGAGCATCGTGAAGGTCTGCGTGGTCTCACCCATGGTCGCCAGCAGATCGGCCTGATTGCGAATGCTGAAATCGTCCGGGCGGTCGGGGCGCAGCTTGTGGGAGCGACGCATGGCGCCCTGGATTTCGGCCATGGCGACGGTGATGGAGTCTTCGGAGCTCACCAGCGTCCAGATGTCATTGATCCGGTCGGTGCCGAAGATGCCCGATCGTCCGGTCTGGAACGGAATGAGGATCTGCTGGTCGCCGTCACCCCCGGCGTTGGCGCCCTTGGGGGCGAGGACGCCGATGACGGTGAAGGCGCGGCCGCCGATGCGGATTTGCTCGCCGATCAGTGCCTCGCCGTCGTCGACGCCGAACTGTTTCAGCAGTTCCGATCCGAAGACGGCCACCTTGCGGCGTGCATCATCGTCGGCGGCGGTGAACATGCGGCCATTGGCCAGCTTGAACCCGCGCACCTCAAGGAAGTTTGGTGGGGTGCCGGTGATCTGCACGTTGGTGTTCTTGTTCTTCCACACGACCTGCAGGTCGCGGTCCTGCTGCCAGTTGACGGCCACGACATTGGGCGCGCGTTCGCGGATCATGTCGACGTCTTTGGTGGTCAGCTTGGCGGTGGAGGCGGTGTGCACGCCCCCCTGCGACACGCGCTGCGGATTGATCTGGAGCACCGTGGTGCCCAGTCGCGCGATGCGCTCCTTGATGGCGTTCTGCGCACCGTTGCCGAGGGCGACCATCGTGATGACGGCGGCAATGCCGATGACGATGCCGAGCATCGTGAGCAGCGAGCGCATGGTGTTCGCGCGCAACGCGTCGATGGAGATGCTGAGTGTCTCGACGAAAGGCAGCTTCATGGGAGAAGTATCGAGAGAACTACAGAGGATGACAGAGAACGACAGAATGCGGGAGGCTACTACTAGAGAACGATGGAGAGCGATGGAGTGTTAGGAGGCGGGGCGGGCGCGGCCGGAGACCTCGGGATTTCCCTGAGTAGAGTGCGGGAGTCCGCCTGAGGGGTGTTGCGCCGGGGCAGGGCTGCGTCTGTAATCGCACATTCGTGCGGGACGCGGGGCAACCGTTGGTCGTCAGGGAGTGTCAGACACAAGGTGCGCGGAATGCCTGTGCGCCTGGTTGCCGGGCACATGGTCTGCTCGCCGCAACACCCACCATTCCGAGATTCCGATGTCCATTCTGCGCTCCCTGACGGCCGCCGCGTTCGCCGTGCTGGCGACTACTGCTTCGCTTTCTGCGCAAGCCACGGGGAGCCCGGCCCGGGACACTGCACAAAACGCGGCATTGCGCGTCTATCTCGATTGTCATGAAGAGGGGTGTGATCGGGATTTTCTCGTCACCGAGATGAAGTGGGTGAACTGGATGCGCGACCGGCTGGATGCGGAATTCCACCTGCTGGTGACGTCGCAGGCCACCGGCTCGGATGGCGCCCGGTACACGGTGGTGGCCATCGGCCAGAAACAGTACGCCGGGCAGGCGGACACGCTGCAGTTCACGGCGAACCCCAATGATTCGGACGATGTCCGCCGCCGCGGCCTCCTGCGCGTGATCAGCCAGCTGCTGCTGCCGCAGGCGGCCAAGAC
>CANNKR010000043.1 GCA_947504615.1 Gemmatimonadota bacterium
GAAACCGGCCCGCGAGTGATCTGAACGCGCTACGCCGGCGCCGAGAACCGCGCCCGCACGTCGTCGCTCACGCGGGTCAGCCGCCCCGTCGTGCGATTGATCGGGCACCACACCGTCCGCGCCCGCGCCAGCACCTTGAGATCGGCCGCGCGCAGGATCTCCGTGTGCCGTTCGAACTTGTTCGCCGCAGCCACGCCGACCCACGTGCGTGCAATGATCGCGTCGCCGGGCATCGCCGGATGCGTGTAGTCGATTTCGTGCCGGATGGCGACCCACGCCACCGCGCGCTGCTCGTCGGCGGTTGCCGCGGCCGACCAGTGCGCAATGGCCGCGTCCTGCACCCAGTGCAGGTAGACGACGTTGTTCACGTGCCCGAGCTCGTCGATGTCGCCCGGTGCCACGGTGAGCGGCAGGTCGAACGGCGGCACCGTCACTCAGTACACCCGCTCGATCCAGCCCACGGCGTCGAACCCGGCGTCGAAGCTCATCACCCGCTCCACGCCGCGCCGTTTCATCACCGCCACGTGCAGCGCGTCGCGCGCCGACAGCGGGGCGCGCCCCATCAGCACCGCCAGCGCGTTCGTCACGTCGGCCGGCTCCACGGGGAAGACCTCGTCCACGACGCCCAAGAGGGCATCCAGCGCCGGCTGGATGGCGTCGAGTCGCTTGAGGGCGCCGTAACGATGCAGAATCTCCTGCATGACCTCGGCGCTGGTCACCAGTCGTTCGCCGCGGGCGATGCACAGCTCCAGCGCACGACGCGCCGCATCCTTGTTGGGATGCGGCGCGCCCACGAGGTACATGGGAATGTTGGAATCGACGAAGATCACGGCTCGCCCCCCACATACCCACGCTCGATCTCGGCCAGCATGACGTCGATGTCGGCGGTGGGGTAGGCGCCGAGCGCCGATTCACGCACGACAGCGAGCTTGCGTCGCGGTTCGGTGGCCGGCTCGTCGCGCCGTGCCGCACGCAGCGCCTGCCGCACCCACTCGGCCACCGTCATGCGGTGGCGCCGTGCGATGCGGCGAAGCTCGGCGAACTCGGACTCGTCGAGGAGGACCTGTAGGCGCTGACTCATGTACATGAGTATAAAAGCCTCCATAGTAATAGTCAAGAGCGGCTGTCCACGATTCACTTGCCGGGCGTGGCGGTACGGGACAATGGCGGTTCATCCGCGCATCGTCATCATCGTTGCCGCGCGCTCGCCATCGGAATCCCGCGTGCCGGGGATCCCGAGGGGCACGCCGTTCACACCACCAGCGCGCTACGCCAGTTCGAGCTTCAACGCCGCAATCAACGCGTCCACGTCGCGCTCGGTGTTGAACAGGTGCGTCGAGATGCGCTGACCGTTCATGAAGTTCGCGGGCACCACCTTCACTTCCACCCGGTGCTTGGCGTGCAGGCGCGCGTGCAGCGCGCCGCTTGGCACGTCCCCCGGCAAGGCGTACGTGAGCAACGGCGACGCGAGCGGCCCGGGCGCGGCGCTGACCACTCTGATTTTCGGCACCGTCTTGAGCGCCTCGTACAGGTAGCGACCGAGCGCCACGTTGTGCGCCTCGATGCGCGCCTTGCCCAGGACGTTGTGGTAGTCGATGGCCGCTGCCATGCCGTGCACACTGGGCAAGCTGCACACGCCGGTGGACGCCGTGTACGCTTCGCGGCCGCTCTGCAGCATGATCGGATCCACACGGCCGGCGAGATCGTCGCTCAGGTAGAGCAGTCCGGTGCCCTTGGGCGCCAGCATCCACTTGTGGCCGCATGTCGCGTATGCGTGGCATCCCAGCGCCTTCACGTTCACGTCGATGCCGCCCACCGCCTGTGCGCCGTCCACCACGCTCAGGCACCCGGCGCGCCGCGCCAGTGCCGACAGCTCGGCGACGGGCATGCGGAGACCGGTGGACGTGAGCAGGTGCGAGAAGCTCAGCACGCGCGTTCGGGGCGTCATCAATCGTGCGAAACGCTCGACGATGGCCTGCGGATCGTTCTCGCCGGGAGGAATCACCACCACGTCGATCGCGACGCCGTAGCGCCGCGCCACGTAGTCCCAGCAGGCGCGCCCGCCCGGATGTTCCTGGTCGGTGGTCAGCACGCGCTCGCCCGGTGACCAGCTGATGCCCTGCGCCACCCAGTTCATCCCCTCGCTGGTGGAGTTGGTGAGCACGAGTTCGCGCGTGTCACACCCGATGAAGGCTGCGGCCTTGGCGCGCACGTCCTCCATGGCCGTCTCGATGGGACCGTACCCCTTGGCCGTGGGGTCGAGTTCAAGATCCTTCCACACCGCGATCGTGCGATCCATCACTGGGCGCGGTGTGGGACCCAGCGAGCCCGTCTGCAGATAGGTGAGCCCCGGCTCGAGCAGGATATCGTCGGACGCCGCGAGTCCGCGCGGCACCACCGGCGTCTTGCCGCGCGTGCCCTGCGCCCGGGCAACGGATGTCCAGGCGCCTGGCACGGTCAACCCGGCCGCCGAGAGCGCGCCGAGCGAGGCCAGGAAGGCGCGGCGATCGGAAGACATCAGTAGCCGCGCGTGCGGTCGACGACCCACGAGGGCACCTGTCCCTGCTCGAGCGACGTCAGGCACTCCAGGAAACCGTCGGTGGCCCCCTCAATGGTGGTGAGCCCCGAGATGTGCGGCGAGACCATCACGCGCGGGTGGCGCCAGAGTGGCGACGAGTCGGGGAGCGGTTCCACCTGAAACACGTCGAGGGCGGCGCCGCGCAGCCACCAGTTGTCCAGCGCCTCGGGTAGCGCGGCTTCATCCACGGCGGACCCTCGACCCGCATTGAGCAGCACCGCGCCGCGGCACTTCTGCATGACGGCGCGCGAGAAGAGGCCGCGCGTCTGTGGCGTGTCGGGGAGCGTCAGCACGATCCACTGTGCCTCGCCCACGAGGTCCGGCAGTGCGCTGACGGGATGGACTGCAGCGAATGCGGGATGATCGCAGTTCCCCGTGCGTGACACGCCGATGATCTCGACGCCGAGGGCGGCGAGCCGTGACGCCACCGTGCGGCCGATGTCTCCGGTGCCCACCATCAGCGCGCGTGTGCCGGCCACCTGCGCAATGTCGCGCGGCGCCCAGCGGCCGTCGCGTTGCGCGTCCGCCAGTTCTCCGAGCCCCTGCTGAAACGCGAAGATGCGGGTCACGGCCCACTCCGCGATCGCCGGCCCGAACGATTCGGGGGTGCGCGTCAGCAGGATGTTGCGGTCCAGTTCCACGGGCGAGAGCCACGAATCCACGCCGGCGCCGGTGCAGTGCACCCAGCGCACGTTGCCCATGGAGGACGCGGCGGGAGGGCGTCGGAAGCCGACGTAGACGTCGCCCCACAGCAGGTCGGCTGGCGTGACGCCCGCGAACTTCGCGCCGCGGTACTCCAGATCCGGGCGCAGGTGGCGGAGTCGTGCCACGAAGGCCTCATGTGCGGCCGCACCGATGACAACGCGTCGAGGATGGAAGGGCAGGGTCACGGAGGTCATCAGGTGGCGTCTGTCGGTAATGGTGGGTGGCGCTCAGGCCGGTGCGAGATCCGCGCGTCGCAGTTCCCACTCGTGCCGCCACGTCTCGAACGCCGCGGGGGCCAGTGGTCTGGAGACGAAATAGCCCTGCGCGTAGTCGCACCCGAGCGCCCGGAGGAGGTTCCAATCCGAACGGTCTTCCACGCCCTCGGCCACGGCCTTCATGCCGAGTTGGTGTGCCATGTTGAGGCTCCCTTCGACGATGGCGGCGTTGGCCTTGTCGAAGGCCGCGCCATGCACGAAGCCGCGATCGATCTTCAATTCATCGAACGGGATGTTGCGCAGTTGCGCCAGCGACGAGTGCCCGGTGCCGAAGTCGTCGATGGAGAGCCCCACGTACTTCAGCCGCAGGCGGGTCAGGATGTCGAGGGTGGCCAGCACGTTCGTCATGAGCCGGCTCTCGGTCACCTCGAGCACCAGGTTGCGGCTGGGCACGCCGGCGGCACGCGTGGCGTTGGCCACAAAGTCGGGGAAGTCGAGCGCGGCGAGGTTGTCCATGGACACGTTCACGCCGACGTGCAGCGAGAGTCCCGCGTCGGCCCAGACGCGCGCCTGACGGAGTGCCTCGAGCAGCACGGCCCGCGTGAGCTCGTCGATGAGGTTGTTATCCTCGGCGCACGTGATGAACTGGTCGGGGAAGACGAGTCCGTCGTCGACGTGCTCCCAGCGCACGAGGGTCTCGACCCCGACCAGACGGCCAGTGGCCAACTCGACCTTCGGCTGGTAGTGATTGACCAAATGCCCGCTGGCGATCGCCTGCTGCAACGTTTCCGGTGCATAACTCTTGCGCGCCGCGCGCGCGTCGCCGCCGCGGGCGAGCGGTGCCCGCAGGAGCGCTTCCAACTGCTGCGGCGTCACCGGCTTGTGGATGGCGCCCAGCACGTCGAGGCTGTGGGCGCGGGCGAGCCCGGACGCGGTCTGGAGCACGCGCTCGTCTTCGCCGCTGATGAGAATCAGCCCGCCGGTGAACTGCAGGCGGGCGAGGTGCCGCACGAACTCGATGCCGTCGATGTCCGGCATCTGGAGGTCGAGCAGGATCACGTCCGCCGCCGAGAGGTTGCCTTCGATCAGTGCGAGGGCTTCCGCGGCGTGCTGGTGCGCCACGACCTCCGTGAAGCCCAGTTGCTTGAGCTGGCGGCCGACCAGTCGCAGGGCAAAAGCTTCGTCGTCGACGAGGAGAATCTTCACGGGCGGCGGCTGGGCGGCGGGGCAGGTCAGCTGCGGTGCAGCAGGGAATCGAGTGCGATCTCGACCTTCGCCAACATACTCTCGAACCGCGGAAAATGCTGGGCCATCATCTCGGAATCGGCTCTCCGGGCGGCATCTTCCAGTGAGGCGCAGAGTTCGCCGAGCGGCAGGGCCCCAACGGAGCGGGACGACGACTTGAGCTTGTGGGCGGCGGCGCCGACCTGCGGCAGCCGCCCTGCATCACGAGCCGCAACCATTTCGGCGGCCAGCTGGCGCGCGGACTGCTGAAAGTCCGCGAGGACCTCGAGGACGGCGACTGGATCGTCGCCCACCAGTTGCTCGAGGACGGAGACCTGCAGCACGGTGGATGGATCGCGCGGGGCCTGGGCGACCTGATCGGAGATCCTGAAGGCAGGCCGCGCGGCCGCTGCGGAGGGCGTCGCAGGGAGCCACTCGCTGAGGGCCGCCATGAGCGTGGCCAGCGGCACCGGCTTGGTCAGGTAGGCGTCCATCCCGGCCGCCTCGGCGCGCGCGGCCTCGCCGCGCACGGCGTTGGCGGTGAGTGCCAGGATCGGGACGCGATGCCCAGGCAACTCGGCGCGGCGAATCGCACCCGTCAGGGCGTAACCGTCCATCTCGGGCATGTGCAGGTCGCTGAGCACCAGCGCGTACTGCCCCGCGCGCCAGCGCCCCAGTGCTTCGGCGCCATCACTCGCCACCTCGGCGGCGTATCCCAGCAACTCGAGTTGCTGCAGGATGACCTTCTGGTTGGTCAGGTCATCCTCGGCCACCAGGATCAGCCGTCCCTGCGCGCGTGCGTCGGCGACCGTGACTGGGGCGGCGCGCACGAACGGAGTGGGCGCACGTGTTCCGTCGGCGTAGCGCTCGGGTGACGCCCGCCCAGCCGCCACGGCCACGGCGAGAATGAAACGGCGGGCGCGCAGGATGTCGCAGTCCACGGTGACGACATCAGCCGCCACGTCCAGCTCGCGGGCTCGTTGCCCGCGCGTGAGCTGGAGATGATGAAGACCGGACAATCCGGCAAAGGCCGCGTCGAGCAGACCCGCTCCGTCTTCGGGCTCATACACGACGATGCAGCCGGTGCCGGCGCGTCGCGCGGTGGCCGCGGCGGACGCTGCGTCGGGGACGCGCTGTACGCTTGCACCGGCGTGGATGAGCAGCCGTTGCAGGTCGCCCGCGGGTACGCCCTCACTGCGGTCGATGAGGATGCACGCGACGCCGGTGAGGTCGGGGCGGGGGGGAGACGGTGTCACGGCGCGGGTATCCAGCGGCAGCGTGACCGTGAAGGCCGAGCCGGAGCCCGGGGTGCTGAACACGTCGATGCTGCCGCCCATCAGGTCGGCAAGCCGCTTGGTGATGGCGAGTCCGAGCCCCGTGCCGCCGAACCGCCGGGTGGTGGAGCCCTCGCCCTGCGTGAACGACGTGAACAGTTGGCTGATGGTCTCGGCGCTCATGCCGACGCCGTTGTCGGTGACGCTGAGGGTCACGCGCAGCGGCGACGCTGTCACGACCTCCACGCGCAGCTGCACCCGGCCGCGCACCGCGGGGCGGCCGCTGCTGAACTTCACGGAGTTTGCCGTGAGGTTGTACAGGATCTGCCGCACGCGCGCGGCATCGCAGTGCACGAGATCCGGGACTTCCGGCGCCACGAAGAGGCTGAGGTCCACGTCGCGCTCACGCGCCAACGGCAGCAGCGACTCGCAGAGCTCCTCGACGACGTCGTGGATGGAGACATCGCGGGGCTCGAGCTCAAAGCGACCGGCCTCGATCTTGGAGAAGTCGAGGATGTCGTCGATGACCGCCAGCAGGTTGTGCCCCGATCCCTGGATGGTTCGCACCGCGTCGAGGTCACGCGCTGGCAGGGGACTCTGCAGGAGGATCTCCGCCATCGACACCACGCCGTTCAGCGGGGTTCGAATTTCGTGGCTCATCACCGCCAGGAATGCCGCTTTGGCGCGGTCGGCGGCGTCGGCATGATCCCGGGCAGCGCGCAGTTCCTCTTCCGCCCGCCGGCGCTCGGTCAGGTCGGTGATCGTCCCGGCTACGCGCGACGGATGTCCCTCGGCGTTGCGCGTCACCACCACATCATGGATTTGGACCCACCGATAGGAGCCGTCCCTGGCCTCCAGTCGGTATTCAAGGGCCTCGCGATTGTTCGACGCCAGCCATGCGCTTTGGCTATCGGCCACGCGGCGCCGGTCGTCGGGGTGGATCAAGCGGGCGGCGCCGTCGCTGCCTCCGTGGATCTCCTCGGGCGCGTATCCGAGCATCGCGCAGTACGCCGTGCTCAACGTCAGCCGCCTGGTGGCGACATCCAATTCCCAGGTGCCATCCGACGTCGATAACGCCGACACGTCCCGCACGATGCAGCACAGCTCGCGGCTTTCGTCCTCACCCAGGGAGATCGCGCTGATACTGACGGCCACGGTGGATCCATCGTGACGGCGCCATGTGCTGGCGAAATGCGAAGAGCCCGCCTCGAGGAGGCGGGCCATCGTCTCGGCGGGCCGCCGAGGCGGCTCGTCCGACTCGAGGTCGGTGATGGTGAGTGCGCGCAGTCGCTCACCCGGGTACCCGGTCAGCGCTTCGAGCGCCGGGTTGGCCTCGAGGACGCGCCCGTGGCGGTCGAAGAGCACGAAGCCATCGATGGACGCGCGGATGACCGCCTGAAAGCGTGCGGCCGCCGATGCGGGAGGGGCAGTGGAAACGCGAGGGGTCGTCACGGCGGCGGTAGGGGCGCGGACAGGACCGTCCACGCATCGTGCAAGTTCGCCATCGGTCGGGGGCGCGGCAAGCGATCATGGGGATGCGCGACGGCTTGTCGTCGTCCGTCAGGTGTCCGATGTTCATTCCCATGGATACTCGCCCATTCGGTCGCCTCGGCTGGCCCGTGTCGACGCTCGGCTACGGCATGTGGGGGCTCGCCGGCTGGACGGGCTCCGATGAGCACGAGGTCGCCCTGGCCCTGGAGGCGGCAGTCACGGCCGGTGTCACCTTCTTCGACACCGCATGGGGCTACGGGCGGGGGCGCAGCGAACGCATTCTCGGGCAACTCGTGCGCGCCAACGCCCCGCGCCGGCTCATCACGGCAACCAAGATTCCGCCGAAGAACCTCACCTGGCCATCCCGCCGTGAGTTCACGCTCGACGACTGCTTTCCCCCTGACCACATCCGCAAGTACACCGAAAAATCGCTCGAGAACCTCGGGGTGTCGCACATCGACCTGATGCAGTTCCACGTCTGGGAAGACGCGTGGGCGCGTGATGGCCGGTGGCGCCGCGCCATGGATGACCTCAAGCGCGAGGGACTCATCGGGGCGGTGGGGGTGAGCGTGAACCGCTGGGAGCCGTGGAACTGCGTGGCAACGCTTCGTGCCGGCGGCGTGGACGCGGTGCAGGTGATCTACAACGTGTTCGATCAGGCGCCCGAGGACGAACTCTTTCCGCTCTGCCAGGAACTTGGCGTGGCGGTGATCGCGCGTGTGCCGTTCGACGAAGGGTCGCTGGCGGGGCAGCTGCGCGCCGATGCCGAGTTTCCCGAGGGCGATTTCCGTCGCACGTACTTCGGCCCAGAGAATCTGGCGCCCACCCTCAGGCGAGTGGATGCGCTGCGCGCCGCACTCCCCAAATCGTCGACACTCCCCGAGAGCGCGCTGCGCTTCGCCATTTCGCATCCGGCGGTCAGCACCGTCATTCCCGGCATGCGCCACCTGTCGCACGTGCGCTCGAACCTCGAGGCCGTGGGGCGGGGGGCGCTCTCGCCCGCGGAACTCGCGAAGCTTCGCACGCATCGGTGGGATCGCGTGCCGGCGGCGTGGAGCCTGTAGCGCGCCCCTACTTGCCGAGTCCCAGTCCCTCCGCGTCGCCGCTCAGGTACGTGGCTGAGCGCTCCGTGTAGATCGCGGCATTGGACGTGATCGCTGCGGGATAGCCACCCTGCTTCCACTCCATGGTCAGCCGCGCACGCCCCGTGCTCTCGTCCACGGTGTACAGGGCATACCACGGCGCCCCCCGCTGGAGCGTGAGCACCATCTTGCCCGGCCCGTCATTCGCCAGCCACGCGCCGCTGGTCCCCTGCTTGTTGCCGGTCACCGACCAGTCGTGGTCCATCAGCTCGACGCGCTGGAAATGCCCGTACGCGTTGGTGACGTCAAACAGCACCATTACGTCGTAGTACACCGCGTCGGGGACCTTCCAGTTCTTGTTCGTCAGGATCCACTCCCCGACGCACGTGCCCCGGTGATCGGCGTGAAAGAGCATCGGGTTGGTGAGGTACGGTTCCCACGGGCGCGCATTGCCGGCCGAAGCGCCCCGCGCGAAGTACGGCGCGGCGACTTCAGCCACCTGCCGCGCGACGAGCGCCGCCTTCACGTCGTCCTTCAGGTAGTCGAACGGCGACACCGGCGACCCGGAGGAGCCCGCGCGTTCGCCGTCGGTGCGCCGGTTGTCGATCAGCATGAACTCGGCGCTGCCGCGCATGTTCCCCACCAGGCCTCCCTCCAGCACGGCGTCTCCGACCTTCACCAGCGGCAGGTCGACGTCCATGTGCTTGCCGTAGAGGCCCTGGCCGTAGTCGATCGTGATGAAGAACTCGTGGAGTCCGTCGGGCGTCCCCCGCGAACCCATGTCCTCGATCTTCGTGACTTTGCCGGCCGCCCAACTGCGCACCGGAATCCCGAGCCGCGTCGGAATCCAGACGTGGTTGAGCCCCTCGACATGTCCGCCCTGATGCCCCCCAAACGCGCCAATGCTGCCGGCGTTACCGAGCAGGATGTCCCCGAGGGCAACCGGGAGCCCGAGGCGCACGGGCGATCCCCAACTGGGGACGGGTTGCGTCCAGGCGTCGTTGACCCACGTCACCGGCTTGGCGGGGGCGAGCGCGTCGCCGTTGCCAAGGATCTTGGACGCGTCGCAGCCGGCGACGCCGAGGAGAAGGACGACAAGTCGAAGGACACGAGCCATCGAGATACCCGGAAAGGGAATCGGAAACCGACCCTTTGAGTATCGGGATGTATCGTGCGCGGAACAGCGTGCCGGGTCGCTGGATTTTGGTGACCCGGCGCACGGATGATGTTCGGCCGAACGCGGACGATGCTATCGCATCCTCGGCCCTACTTCGAACCCGGCATGATCCGCTGCCACATGCCGGGACGGACGCGAGTGAGGTATGCCCAGGAAAATACCACCGCGCTTCCGTTCGCCACGATGATCGACCACCACGGGAGCACCGGACGAATGGGCGTCGACAGCATGCCGACCGCCCCGACCGTCACGAAGTACCCAGCGATAATGACCGCGACGATGGCCGGCCGCCGCGACGGGATGTGCTCGGCGAGGTCGACGAGCGACGTGACCACCAGCCCGATCACCACCGACAGCACCAGGTGGAGTGCATTGTACGACGAGATGGCGCCGAGGTCGGGGGCGATAGGCATCTGCAACACCGACGCATCGTCCAGCCGGTGAAAGACCGCCAGTCCGAGCAAGTTGACCGTGTACAGCGTGCCGCGCGACGCGAGGAGGTCGAACGCGGCGTAGAACACAGCCACCGAGGCGTAGGCGATGAGGCCCACGACGATGCCCTGCCTGAGTGTGCGCCCTGCGGGGTTCATCAACTCCTCCAGATGTGAGCGGGGGGTGCGCTCCGGGGGGAGGCGTGCCTCCATTCTGTGGCGGGATCGTGGAGAGCGCAACAGCCGACTTGTCGCACACCTGAGGTTGCGCCTTCCGAGGAGGACTACGGCAAATCGGGAGATGTGACCAACAGAACGGGCCCCGGCGAGGTGCATCGCTCTGGTGCGCATCGGGGCCTCGGGCGACTTTTCAGGCTGTTCACAATACAAAATCCGCCCAACCGGAGTCCCTGGTGATGCGCCGATCCATAGTGTTTGCTCGTGCGTTCGTGACCACCGCCCTGCTCGTGCTGGGCATCCTGCCGGTCCATGCCCAGCAGCCGTCGAGGGCCGCGCGTCCCGACAGCGCGCGGCGCCCGGCGTCTGCCGCGCGTCCCGACAGCGCGCGGCGCGACACCACGAAAGCCGAAGGCAGCGACTCCACCACCTCGCGCGGCCTCTCGGGCGCGCTCGCCCAACTGCTCAAGCCGCGCCTCATCGGCACCGCCATGACCAGCGGTCGCATCTCGAGCATCGCCGTGCATCCCGACAACCCCGCGGTCATCTACGCGGCGGCCGCGTCGGGCGGCGTCTTCAAGACCGACAACGGCGGTGCCACGTGGACGCCCATCTTCGACCGGCAGTCGTCGTACTCCATCGGCACCGTCGTGGTGGACCAGAAGCACCCGTCCACCGTGTGGGTAGGGACCGGCGAGAACAACTCGCAACGCAGCGTCGGGTACGGCGATGGCGTCTATCGCTCGGATGACGCGGGCAAGACGTGGAAGCGGATGGGGCTCGAGAAGTCCGAGCATATCGCGCGCATCGTCATCGATCCGCGCAACAGCGACGTGGTGTACGTCGCGGCCCAGGGCCCCCTCTGGGCCGACGGCGGCGAGCGCGGACTCTACAAGACCACCGACGGCGGCAAGAGCTGGACCTCGCTCATCACGGTGACCGAGCGCACCGGCGTCACCGATGTCGTGATGGACCCGCGCAATCCGGACGTGCTGATCGCCGCCACGTGGCAGCGCCGTCGCCATTTCTTCACGCTGATCAACGGCGGTCCCGAGAGCGCGCTCTACCGCTCCATCGACGCCGGCAAGAGCTGGAAGAAGATCACCAGCGGCCTGCCTTCCGGCACGCTGGGGCGCATCGGCCTGGCCATGTCGCCCAAGGATCCCGACGTCGTGTATGCCACGGTCGAGTCGGCTCCGGCCGACGCGGGGATCTTCCGTTCCACCGATGGCGGCGTGACCTGGGAAAAGCGCTCGCCCTATACGGCGCAGCCGATGTACTACGGCACGATCGTCGCTGACCCGTTCATCGTGCAGCGCCTCTATTCGATGGACGTGCAGAACCAGCTCTCCGAAGATGGCGGCGCCACCTGGAAGAATCTCGGCGAACGGTCCAAGCACGTGGACAATCACGCGCTCTGGATCGATCCGCGCTTCCCCGACCACTACATCAACGGCAACGACGGCGGCCTGTACCAGACGTGGGATGCCGGCAAGAGCTGGATCTTCTTTGCCAACCTGCCGCTCACGCAGTTCTACGACGTGGATGCGAGCACCAACGGCCCGTTCTACATGGTCTGTGGCGGCACGCAAGACAACAACTCGGTCTGCGGGCCGGCGGCCACGCGCAGCACCAACGGCATTCTCAACACCGACTGGTTCGTCACCAACGGCGGCGACGGTTTCGTGTCGCGCATCGATCCCGAAGACCCGAACACCGTGTACGCCGAGAGCCAGGGCGGCGGCATGGTGCGGTACGATGTGCGCACCGGCGAGGCCATTGGCATCCGGCCCGAAGTAGGGCGCGGGGAGGCGCCGTCGCGCTGGAACTGGGACACCCCGATCATCATCTCGCCGTTCTCGCACACGCGGCTGTACACGGCGTCGCAGCGGCTGTATCGCAGCGATGACCGCGGCAGCAGCTGGAAGGCGCTCAGCGGCGATCTCACGCGGCAGGTGGATCGCAACGCCCAGCCCGTGATGGGCAAGGTGTGGGGCCCCGATGCCGTGGCGAAGAACCAGTCCACCGCGTTCTACAGCAACATCAGCGTGATCACCGAGTCGCCGAAGCAGGAGGGGCTGATCTATGTCGGCACCGACGACGGCCTCGTGCAGGTGACGGAGGATGGCGGCGCGCACTGGCGCAAGACGGATTCGATTCCCGGCGTCCCCGCCAATGCCTACGTCCAGCGCCTCATCGCCTCACGGCACGAGGCAAAGACGGTCTTCGTGGCGGTGAACAATCACCAGAACGGCGACTTTGCCCCATACCTGCTGAAGAGCTCCGACGCGGGCAAGAGTTGGGTGTCGATCGCCGGCGACCTGCCCAGGCGCGGCACGGTGTATGGGTTCGCCGAAGATCACGTGGACCCGAAGCTGCTGTTTGCCGGCACCGAGTTCGGCGCATTCGTCAGCAAGGACGGTGGGGCGCACTGGATGAAGATTCCTGGACTGCCCACCATCCAGGTGCGCGACATCACCATCCAGCGCGGCGAAGATGATCTGGTGCTCGGCACGTTCGGGCGCGGCATTTACATCGTGGACGACTATTCCACCCTGCGCGATGTCAGCACGGAGTCGCTGGCGGCGCCGGTCAAGCTGTATCCGATGAAGGACGCCATTTCGTTCGTGCGGCGCGGCCCCTTTGGCGGCAGCGGCAAGGGATCCCAGGGCGAAGCCATCTACACGGCGGCCAACCCGGACTATGGCGCGCAGGTCACCTACTCGCTGAAGGAAACGTTCTGGACGTCCAAGAAGGACAAGCGCGTCGAGGCGCAGAAGGCGGCGGAAAAAGCAGGCAAGGCCATCGCGTATCCGACGCCGGCCGATTTCCTCGCGGAGGCCGAAGAGGAGTCCGTTGTGCTCGGCGCCTCGATTGCCGACGCGTCGGGGCGCGTGTGGCGCGTGATGACGCTGCCGGGGTCGCGCGGCGCGCATCGCGTCACGTGGGACCTGCGTGGCGCGCTGGATGCGCCCGGTGAAGGCGCCGTCGCGGCCGGCGGGCGCGGAGCGGGCGGTGGTGGTGACGCCGGTGAGGGCGGTGGTGGTCGCGGCGGCGCGAGCGGCGCCCCGGTGCCGCCGGGCAAGTACACGGTGACGCTGGTGCGTCGCGAGAAGGGCGTGCAGACGACGCTGGCGGGGCCGGTGTCGTTCAGCGTACTGCACGATCCCGCCGCCACCACGACCGTCGCCGATCGTGAAGCGAACCTGACGTTCCGCGCGGAGGCACAGAAGCTGACGCGCCAGATTGCCGCTGCGACCGATGCCGCCACGGCCGCCAAGGCCAAAATGGATGCCATCGTGAAGGTGATCGACCAGATGCCGCAGGCACCCAAAGCACTGGCGGATCGGGCGCGCGATGCGAATCGCCGCCTGTCGCTTTCGCTGCGCGCATTGCGCGGCGACGCCGTCAACTCGGCGCGCGGGGAACAGGTGCCGGTGTCGATTCGCGAGTTCGCCGGCAACGCGTCGCCCGACGGCATGCTGTACCCGCCCACGACGACCAACCGCGAGCAGTATGCCATCGCCCTGGCCGACTTTGCCGCGGAGTATGCAAAGCTCAAGCCGATCCTGACGACGGAGATCCCGTCCATCGAGCAGGAACTCGAGAAACTGGGAGCCCCTCCGACCCCGGGGCGGATTCCGGCGCTGCCATAGCGCGCGTTGGCTGTTGAGTGTTGAACGCCCGCACGCCGAGTCGGCGTGCGGGCGTACTGCGTCAGGGCTGCTAGCGGGCTACGCCGTCACGCCTGCCATGGGACGAGCCATACCCGCTTGGACAGCGCGCGGACTTCGTCAATGCGAGGCCGCTCGAGCGCCGCGCGCTCGCGCAGCAGCGGGTGCGCGGTACCGCTGGCCGCGAGGCTCGCGTTCACTACCCAGCCGTACGGCGCGATCTCGGCGCGACGCAGGTCCTCCTGCAACCGCGTGGCCTCGTGAATGGGCGTGCTCTCCGCGAGCGTGACGAGCAACATCCTGGTGTACGCCGGGTCGCGAAGCCGAGGGAGCAACGCACGCACCGCGTCAGGGATCTGTGCGCTGCCCGCGGTGCGGGCGACTTCGCGATGGTAACTCTCGGCGGCGTCGAGCAGCAGCAAGGTGTGCCCCGTTGGCGCGGTGTCGAGCACCACGAAGCCGTCCTGTCCCTCGTCCACCACGCGGGCGAAGGCGCGGAAGACGGCGATCTCCTCGGTGCAGGGCGAACGCAGGTCTTCTTCGAGCAAGGCGCGGTCGGCGGGGTCCATTTCGCCGGCGGACGCCAGCACCTCCGCGGTGTAGCGCGCCGTTTCGGCGTCGGGGTCGATGCGGCTGACCGTCAGCGACGACGGATGCTCTCCGCCCGCTTCAGCGACCGACGCAGCCACGTGGGCGGCCGGATCGGTGGTGGTCAGGTGTACCCGGTGACCTGCGCGCGCGAGCCCCAGGGCTATGCCTGCGGCAATCGTCGTCTTGCCGACGCCGCCCTTGCCCATGGTCATCACCACGCCGCGTCGCGCGGCGCTCAACTCGGAAATGAGCGCGGATAAATTCGGCACCGTCGACAACTCGGCGCCCTTCACGATGCCCGCTGCCGACGGTTCGTCCGGCGTGGATGAAAAGGTCGGCAATGGCGTCGAGGCCAACGACGCGGACGCCTTGGCGAACTCGCGCAGCGCGGGAGCGCCCATCAGGTCCCACGACACCAGTGGTATGTCACGGCGCGGCAGCGCGACCAGCGCGCTCGGGAGCAGGGCGAGCGCGTCGCGCTGCCGCGTGGCATAGGCCGTGGCGACGGGGTCTCCTGCCGCGTCCCGGAGCACGCCGTTGACCACGAGTTCCTGGTTGGCGATCCCTAGGGCGCGCAGTTCGCCGCTGGCGCGCGCGGCCTCGCGCAGCGCCGACTGTTCGGGGCGCGTGACCAGCACGAGGGTCGTGCGCGCCGGATCGGCGAGCGCGGCCATCGCCTCGCCGTACTGCGCGCGATGCTTCTCCAGACCGGCGAGCGGCCCCAGGCAACTGGTTCCCGTCGTGTTGGTGTCGATGAAGCCGGTCCATGCGGACGGCAGCGTCAGCAGGCGCAAGGTGTGCCCCGTGGGCGCCGTGTCGAAAATCACATGGTCATAGGCCGACACGACGCCGGGGTCGGCCAGCAGGGCGGTGAACTCGTTGAAGGCGGCGATCTCCACGGTGCATGCGCCCGAGAGCTGCTCTTCCATGCTGCGCACCGCCGCGGCGGGCAGCAGGCCGCGATATGGCGCCACCATCGTTTCACGATATGCGGCGGCAGCCTGCTCAGGATCGAGATTGAGCGCCCACAGCCGATCGACGCCTGGTACGGGGGTCGGCGTGGATCCCAGCGGCAGTCCGAAAACGTCATCGAGATTCGACGCCGGATCCGTGCTGACCACCAGTGTGCGCATGCCACGTTCGGCGAGTTGCACGGCGATGGCGCAGGCGACGCTCGTCTTGCCAACGCCACCCTTGCCGGTGAAGAACAGGAAGGGAGTGGTCACCGGCGCGCCCTCAGCAACAGCCGGAACCGGGGGCGCAACAGCCGCCCGCCTCGCTTGCCGGCGCGGCTCCGCGCGCGGCGCCGAGCGCGGCGACCAGTGCGTCGCGGCTGGGGTACGTGCCGAAGGTCAGGATTTCGCCATTTACCAGTGTTGCGGGGAGCGCCTTGTCGCCGAACGCCTGCATGAGTCCGGTGACCTTTGGCTGCGCAACGAACGCGTCGGGTTCCTGCGCCAGGCCGTGCCGTTCCACCGTGACTCCCTGGGCTTCCAGCCAGCGCAGGTCACGCGTGATCGCGAGCAGCGCAGGGTCGACGCCCGGGCCGCAAATCCCCGTGGGGCAGCACATGGCGGGATCAAACACCTGGACCGTGCCGCGCAACTCGGCGGTCGAGGCGGGGGCGTCGGACTGCAAGGGGAGGGAGCGGGCCATGGTCGGTTCCGATATTGGTGGTCATTGCTCGCGGCGCGGATGCCGGCGGAGCCTGTTGACGTTTCATATGCGCCTAAGCAAGTTATATGCGTGATAGCAAATATGTCATCCCCCCTTTTCCTGACATGATGGCTCGCAGACTCCCTACGCTCGCTGAACCGCCCGTGGGCGTCGAAGATCTCGACACCCTGTTCAAGGGGTTCGCGGATCCCACGCGCATCCGGATCCTGAACGTGCTGGCCGCCGGTGAACTGTGCGTCTGCGATGTCGTCGACGTCCTGCGCCTGCCGCAGCCGACGATTTCGCGGCATCTGGCGTATCTCCGGCGCATGGGGCTGGTGGAGTGCACGCGCGAGGGAAAGTTCGCGCACTACCGGCTGGCGAACGCCGAGCATGCCGTACACCGGCACCTGATCGATTGCGCGCGGTCCTGTTTCGTTGGGGTGCCGGCGCTCGATCGTGAGCGGAGGCAGGCTGACAAGCGCACCGCGGCGCGTGCCATGGAGCCGTGCTGATGCGCTACGCGCTCATCTCGGACATTCACGCCAACCTCGCGTCGCTCGATGCCGTGCTGGCCGACATTGCGACGCGCGGCGTGGCGACGACGTATCATCTGGGCGATCTGGTCGGATATTCGAGTTCCCCCGATGGTGTCATCGAACGCCTGCGTTCAGCCGGCATCTCCGGTGTCGCCGGCAACTACGATTCCACGGTGGCCACGCACTACAAGCATTGCGGGTGCCGGTCGGAGAATGCGCGGCAGGAGGAACTGGCGCACCTCAGCTTTTCGTGGACGCTGGCCAATACCAGCGGCGAATCCAAGGCGTTCCTAGGCGCACTGCCGTTTCGGCTCGACCTGCAACCGCTCGGCGGCCACGTCGCAGGCCCCACGGTGACGCTCGTGCACGCGACGCCGAGCAGCAACCTGGTGTACGTCACCGAGGATCGCTCCGACGACTTCCTGGCGAAGATGGCGGCGTCGGCGGGGCTGGCCGCAGGCGACGTGATCTGCTTTGGGCATACGCACAAGCCGTGGCATCGGGCCGTGGGCGGCGTGCACTTCGTGAACACCGGTAGCGTGGGGCGCCCCAAGGACGGCGATCCTCGCGCAGGCTACGTGCTGCTCGACGTGGACGCCGCTGGTGTGCGCGTCGAGTTCGTGCGTGTGGACTACGACATCAGCGCGACGGCCGCGGGGGTCCGTGCGGCGGGGCTGCCGGAGGAGTTTGTGCGTTTCCTCGAGACCGGTGGTCGCTCGTAGTGGTTCCGTCATTCAACACGGAGCAACCGTGTTAAAGAATTGAAGATTTGGGTGTTAGGCCGTGGCGGGCGTGGGGGCCTGCCACGGC
>CANNKR010000044.1 GCA_947504615.1 Gemmatimonadota bacterium
CCGCACCACGTCGGGACGGCGCGTGTCGAGGACAAAATGCAGGGCGTGCCGCTGGTACTCGCGCAGTTTCTGGTGGTCGAGCTCCCGGGCCACGTGGCGCGGCACGTCCTTGATGACGAGCCGCACCACCTTGCCGTCGATGCCGTCCGGACACTTCGCGACGGCCGCGGCCACTTCCGCGTCCAGGTCCACCGCCGAGAGACCGCGTGCACTGATGGGTGTGAGATCCACCACTTTCCTGCTCACGCCCAGCGGATGGAAGGTCTGCTTGCCCGTGGCCAGGTCGCGCTCGATCATCCCCTTGCCGGGCAACTTCGCGGCTTTCTCTTCCGCCAGTTCGCCCCACGCATTGGTGCTCGTGTAGTCGAGCGAGCCGCAGTAGAAGGCGTTCGGTCCGACCTTGCGGTACACGTGGTAGTGGCCAAGCGCCACATAGTCCCAGCGTTCGTGCGACACGGCCGCCGCGGGAATGGGCATCGACGCGCGCTCGTCCTCGCGTGCGCCGGCCGGCAACGCCCCTTCCACCTCGCCGTGGAGCAGCAGGATGTTGTGCTTCACGTTCAGGTCGGGCGCGAGCTCCACGCTGCCCGGCGGCAGGTCGGGCACCGCCAGGATCGACAGGTCGTGCTCCGGGAAGTGCAACCGGCGCGGCTCCGCATCCACGATGTGAAACCCGAGCGGCTTGAAAAGCCGCAGGATGCACGTGGTCTCGCTGGAGCGCGGCATGTCGTGGTTGCCGGCGACCACCACGATGATGGCCTTTGGCAACTCGGCGGCCAGGCGCGAGAACTGGTGAAAGGCGTGCAGGATGGCCGGGTTGGTCGGCCGCACGGTGTGGAACACGTCGCCCGCGATCAGCACCAGATCGGGAGCGAGCGCAATCACCTTGTCGATGGCGCGCGTGAACGACCCCGCCACGTCCGCCTCACGCTGGTTGATGCCGGCGGGGGTGACGCGCTGAAACTGGCGGAAGCCGAGGTGAAGATCGGAGAGGTGGACGAGTCGCACGGAGGCCCGGACGCAGACGTACTGAAATCTACGCCGCGGCGCGTGCCTCCGCAGGAGTGTCCACGACCGGCCGTCGCCTAGAAACTGTAGGGGTCGTCGTTGCCGGAACCGGCCAACGGGAACGACGCCGGACGATCACGCACCGGCTCGGCCTTGGCCCGGCCGCGGAACTGCGCCCGAAAGCACGCCTTCACGTCCTCGGGACGCGCCTGCAGCGTGCGATTGCGCGCGCGCAGCACCTCGTCTTCGGGGGCCGCCACGATGGCCTGCTTCACCCACTCCAGCGTGACCGACGGGTCGAGGGTGCGCAGCGCGCGCGTCACCGCCACTTCGAGCGACGGCTCGGGCTCGGCCGGAAATTTCTCCATCCCCTCGCGCCCGCCAAGCACGGCGGGACGCGGGAACCGCACGAACACCGGCTGCGCAAAATGCGGATGACGCACCATCAACTGTCCCTTGTCGAGCGTGGAGAGCTTGATGCGCGTGGCGGGGGCCAGCGTGGCGTATCCCGGCGTGGCGAGTTCGTCCATGTCCATGCGGCCGAAGAGCGCGGTGCCGCAGTTCCCCACCACGCGGCGGTGCACCTGCGACCGGAACTGCTGCGCGGCGAAGAGGACTAGCCCCAGATAGCGCCCCCGCTCCGCGATGTCGAGCAGCATCTTCCGGACATAGGTGTCGGGGCCGTCGCTGGGCGCGTACTTGTTGAGCTCGTCCACGAAGACGACCACGTGGTCGACGCCCAGCGTGCGGCGCTCCAGCTGTTCGCGCAGCTGAGACACGACGCGCGCAAAGATCAGGTCCTGCGCGTCCTCCTCGCTGGACGCGACGTCAATGACATAGACCGCGCGATCGCGGAAAGCGCCGAACGGCAGGTCGTTGGCGGTGCCGTCGTCGGTGACGAGTCCGCGGCAGCGTGTGGAGATGTTGGTGAGCCGGTTGCGCACCTTGCGGATGGTGGCCACGTGATGCGTGCGCCAGCTCTCCAGATTGCGCCCTTCCATGGCGCGCAGGACGTCACGGAACCACTGCTCGAGATCCGTGAACGACCGCACCGTGTGCGCGCGCTCGAGGATGCTGTCCGTGAACTCGTTGTTTACCACGCGCTCGCGAATGAAGTCGATGAGCGCGTCGGCCTTGGCGTCCACGTCATCCTTGTTCAGCAGGACCTCGGCGTACTGCAGCACCTCGTTCAGCCCCCACGACAGCGGGCGCACGTTGTGCGACAGCGCCTCGTTGGAGCGCAGCGTGGCCAGCGAATAGCCGCGCGCCGTGTACGGCGCGAAGTACTCGACGTCCGGGAACGGTGCCGCCGGCACGCCGAGGGCGTCGTAGAGCGCACGGTCGGCCTCGTCCAGCTTCGACGCCGGCTGATCGAGAAAGCAGAGGTCCGGCCCCTTCACGTTGAAGCAGACCGCCGCCACGCTCCCCTTCTGCGCCGGGAAATGGGCGAAGATCGACGACAGCAGCCACTCCACCGCGCTCGTCTTGGTGGCGAGTCCCGACACGCCCGAGATGTTCAGGTGCGCGGCTTCGGGGCCAAGCAGGAAGTCGGCGTCGAGGTAGACCGGGCTCTGCATGGCGCCCGACCGATAGATACCGACGGGAATGGCGGTGCGCTGTCCGTCCTTGAGGTAGCCGTCCATGCGCAGCGCGATCGCCACGTCGGCGTCGGTGGCCAGATGCACCACGCCCATCGGCACCGGCTGCCGCGGTTCGTCCGGGATATGCCGCAGCGAATGCGCCGTGTAGAGCCGGATCTCGGTGCGGTCGGTCGGGGCGCGCACGGCGCTCGCCGGATCGCCGTCGGCGCCGAGGACGTCGTGCAGCGGGGTCTGCAGGTCGGTGTACGAGAATCCTTCCACGACCACGCCGTAGATGCTCACCAGCTGGCCGTCGCCGGTGGGCGGTCCCTCCACGCGCACGATCGTCCCGATGCCGACGGGGGCGCCGAGGGCGGTCCAG
This sequence comes from Gemmatimonadota bacterium, assembly GCA_947504615.1. Lineage (GTDB taxonomy): Bacteria > Gemmatimonadota > Gemmatimonadetes > Gemmatimonadales > Gemmatimonadaceae > PNKL01. The sequence goes on from CANNKR010000044.1 coordinate 2,971, forward strand.
AAATGGAACTCGTGCGGAGTGTTGGGGCGGCGCTCGGTGGCGACGACTCGGCCAATGGACATCAGGTCGGATTCAGGATGTGGATTTCGGAGGTCGATCGAGGACACGATCGTGATGCACGCCTATCTGGTCAGCGCCCGCAAATATTCCTCTGTCAACCTAATGCCGTACGCCATCGCCCCCCACCGCGGATCGGGGAGGGAGACGGGCTGCCGTTCCGCCAGCAACCAGCGCGATACCAGGTCGCAGTGGTCGGGCGTGGCGCCGAGCAGCGCCACCTCCACGCGCACCAGCCCCCACAGCGCATCGTGCGCCGCCGGGTCGCGCAGCCGCAGGTACCAGCTCGCCACTGACGCGCGGCGCGGCGACGCCACCGTGAACGCCGTCGTGCGCTCTCCGGCGGCCAGCCCGAGCACCCGCGGAAGCGCATCGCCATCCACGTACAGCGTGCGGTGCGACTTCACCACGCCGATGGCCAGCGGCGAGTGTGCGGCGCTGCCGGCCGACGCGATCCCCCCGTCCACGAACAGCGGACCATCGCCCTCGGCGCACCACAACTCCGCGCACGCCGTTTCGGCCGCCTCGCGTCGGCGCTGCACCGCGCTGAGCGCACGCGCGGTGAGTTCCAGCGGATGCCAGGGGCCCTGCTCGTCCGGATCCCCTGTGTCCCGGACGTCGCACCCGTCCGCAAGCGCACGCCAGACCGCGTCACCGAGTGCCGCGCGGGGCGCGAACAGCGCGTGCTCCACTCGCGTGGCATCGGGGCGCCACGCCACGAGCGTGCGCCCCACGCGACGGCGCACGGTCGCCGCCACCGTGCCGCCGACCAACGGGATGCCGCCCGGCCAGTGCGCGAGCACGCGACTTTCCTGAATGCCGTCGAGAAATGCCGCGACGCCAACCACCGGATCGCCGTCGACGCGACGCACGCGCACCTCGCCGCCTTCCAGGGGCTCCGCGCGCTGGAGCCGGGGAGGCTCGGCAACGACGGGACGCGTTTCCAGCGCTGGCGCCGATGGCGCCACGGCCGCTCCGGCAGTGCGCAGCACACGCCGCACACTGCGCATCGCGCCTCGGATGCTTGCGGCCTCCGCGGGTGGGGGGTACGTTGGCCCTATGCGTCGTTCCGCACTCATCCTGAGCATCCTAGCCGTCACCGCAGGATGCAACAAGGCAAAGCAGCCGTCCGAACAGGACCAGGCGCCGCCTTCATTCGACGTCGCGTCCAAGCCGACCCTCGTCTTCCAGGTGTTCGGCACCCGGGACTCCACGCGATTGGTGCCCATCGCCGCCATCATCGACGGACAGGCCAGGGCCATCGTGTTGCCTGGCGCCGACTGGCGACGGCTCGACTCGCTGTACTTCCAGACCGGCACGGCCTACCCCGTGTATCGTGACGGACAGCCGGCGGGGATGGTGACGGTGACGCGCCGGATGTGGGAGCGCGACAGCGAGCCGTTGTACGACCTGCCGGGCTGCCGCGAAGTGCGCCCGATGGCGGCGGTCACGCTGGCGACGTCGGTCCCGCTCGATCCGGCGTTTGAGTTCCTGTCGCTGAGCGTGGCGCGCGCGAGTGTACCGCCGGCGGCACCGACCCCGCGCGACCTGAATGCCGCCGTGCGCGCGCTGGCCCTGACGGCGCTACGCGCCGAGCAGCTCGACGCCGAGGACATCGACACCGCATGGTTCAGCGCCCACGCCATGCACGTCACAGCCGGGGCCAAGGCGACGCTCGTGGCCAGCCAGGTGGATGCCAACGGCGGCGATGCGGGCCCGGGCGCGGGGCACACGACGCACTTTCTCGTCCTCGGGGACGACCCTGATGGCACCGGCTACAAGGTGAGCTACCAGCACCTCGAGAGCGGCGAGGCGCGGACGGTGGAGTTCCAGCGACTGCTCGACCATCTGGACATCACCGGCGACGGCACCGATGAGGTGTTTCTGGAGTCGTGGCGATACGCCAGCGACAATGATCTGGTGGTGCTCTCGCGATCCAGCGGCAAATGGCACGAACTGTTGCGGGTGAAGCAGCAGTGGTGTGTGAGGAAGAGATAAAGACAGAGTACGACAGAATACGACAGAGTACGACAGACAGAGGGTGGCGCCGAGACTGGCAGCCACCCTCTGTCGTTTTCTGTAGTACTCTGTCGGGCTCTGTCGTTCTCTTCCTACGCCACCCTCGCGTGCCGATGTGCACGCTTTCGTACCGCCATGGCTTGGAGCTGCCGCTTGATCTCTCGGGGCTGACGCTGGCAGCACCACACGAACCAGACCACGAACCCGGCCACGACGGCGAGCAGGGCCAAATGGTCGATGCGAGCTGGAAGCAGGCTGGTTGCGTACATCCCGAGCACCCAGACGAGCAATCCCACGTACTTGGGCCTCAGTGGCTCTGTCATCGAGTACCGCTCCCTGTGATCGCTGACCATGAAAGGCAGATGATGATTTCCAACAAACCATCGACTTGATACACGAACTGGCGTGGTGGCATGGCAGGTGAGACACTCGGTCCCGAACGCCACGTTCCTGCATGCCACGTTGGTGCAACCGGTGCTCCCGCAACTGGCGCACCTGACGATCGTGCAACGTTTCGAACTGTCACCTGCTGCTCTTGGACACTGCTTCATCGCGGTCGTCCATTTGTTGAATGGCCGCATAGTACCGGGCGAGTGTCAAAGGAGCGTCAGAAACCCAGTAACCCTATGGAAAACAACGATTTACCGTTGGCCGAGCGGTGCAATCGCACGCGTTCCGTCAACAAAAAGCCGCCTCTCGTCGACTTGAGAAGCGGCATTTGTGACTGGCCATCGTGGCGGACCCACGACCTCACCGGCTATTCCACCCCGATATCCCACGCCTGCTCGAGATCCTTCTTGGAGTAGGCCCGGAACGCCGTGAGCGTCGTCGTCCGCTGCAACCCCGGCACCTTGGGAAACTCCTCCGTCACCACGTGGGCGATGTCGTCGAACTCCGCCACCTTGATGATGCAGACGAGGTCCCATTCCCCCGACACCGAATAGACGTCCGTGACGCCGTCGATGCCGGCGAGTGCGGCAGCGCACTTCGGGATGAGTGCTGGCTCGGCCTTCACGAGGACGATGGTCGTGATCATGGGGTTACCGGGGCGAAGGAAACCGCGCGGATCGCGCTGGGTCGAAGCTAACGTGCCGAACCTCGAAGGTCACGCGGACCACTGGCGGACGATGGCCCGCATGGCCTGCTCCACGTCCGGACGGGCGGCCGCATACGACACACGCACCCACTCGGGCGTGCCGAACGCGGCCCCCGGGACGATCGCGACCCCTTCGTGCTCGAGCAACTGGTTGGCGAAGCGCGTACCATCGCCCCCCGGCGCCTTGAAGAACAGGTAGAACGCCCCCTGCGGCTGCACGAGTTCGAGCGCGGGAACTCCCTCGCGCAGGATGTCGAGCGCCATGTCACGGCGCGCCCGGAACTCGGTGACCATGACCGCCAGGGCGGCGTCCGCCTCCGCCGTCCGCGTGAGCGCGGCCAGGGCGGCGTACTGGGCCGGTGTCGAGGCGTTGGACGTCGTGTGCGACTGCAGCGCGGTCATGGCCTGCGAGAGCGCGCGCGGCGCGATGGTCCAGCCGATGCGGAAACCCGTCATGGCGTAGGCCTTGGCCACACCATTCACCACGACGAGCTGGTCGCGGGATGACGCCAGGTCGAGCACTGACGGGGCCGCGGTCCCGGAGTACGTGATGCGCCCGTAAATCTCGTCGCTGATCACCCACCACCGGCGCTCAGCGGCCACCTCGAGGATCGCCTGCAACTCGGCCGCGTCGTACACAGCGCCCGTCGGGTTGGACGGCGAGTTGAGCATCAACCCCTTGGTCGCCGGCGTCGCCGCCGCGCGGAGCAGGTCCGGCGTGACCTTGAGGTCGCGTTTCGGGTCGCCGGGCACCCCAACGGCACGCGCCCGCGACAGACCGACCATCTCGAAATAGCTGACCCAGCTCGGCACCGGCACCAGGACATCGTCCCCCGGCCCGAAGAGCGCGTAGGTGGCGTTCTGCAGGGACTGTTTGGACCCGGTGGAGACCACCACCTCGCCGGCCGTCACCGGCAGCTCGCCCCGCCCCGCCCGGCGGCGCGTCGCGTCGGCCGCAATGGCCTCGCGGAGGGGGAGAATGCCCTCGATGGCCGTGTACCGGGTGGCGCCGGCGTCGAGCGCCGCCTTGGTCGCCTCGAGGATGAAGGGCGGCGTGTCGAAATCGGGCTCGCCGGCGCCCAGATCAATGATGGACCGCCCAGCGGCGCGCAGCGCCTTGGCCCGCTGGGAGACGGCGATCGTCGCCGACTCCTGAATGGAGGCCACATTGGGCGACGGAACGAAGCTATGCGACATGGTCGGGCCGGGGTCCGATTTGGATTGCCGGAGGGGAATGCGCTAGATTGTTGTCGAGTACTGAAGTTAGCGCCACGCTGGCGCCGACGCCATTGACATTCGAGGACGCAGTGAGCGCATCACCTATCGCCGCCGCCGGCACCGCCGGCCGCAGCACTTCCGTCGCGCATTTCCTTGCCCCGCACTGGGGCCGCATCGCCGACCGGCTCGCACCGGTGCTCGACCGAGAGGGAGGTGACGACGAATCGGCCCCGCGCGCGCTCGTCTGCGTTCCCGACTCCGAGGCGGCGATCGAACTCGCGGCGGCGCTCCGCGCCGCTCGCCCGCAATGCCCGCGCATTCTGCCGGTGACGGACGCCCTGCGCGCCGCCCGCGTGCTGAAGGCCTCTGGCGCCCCAATCGTCATCGCGACGCCGGCTGACACCGAACGGCTGCTCGCCGCCTCGGCGTTGCCGCTCGACGCCGTGCAGGTGATCGCCCTCGTGGCCGCCGACGAGTTCGACGCGGACCAGCTGGCCACGGTCATGGCGTCGGTGCCCAAGGACGCGCGCCGCGTGCTCATTGCCTCGGACGCCACGCCGTCCGTCGAAGTGCTGCTCGAGCGTTACTTCCACAAGGCTCACCGCCTGGCCGATGATTCGACCACCGAAACGACCCCGGCCGCCGTGCAGTTCGTGCTCGTCCGCGGAAGCAGCGCGTCGGTGCATGTGCCCTCCGTGCTCGACGACCTCGATCCCCCGTCAGCGGTCGTGGTGACCGGCGACGCGACGCTCGTGCATGCCGCGCTCGCGGCGCGCGGGTATCCGGCGGATTCGGCGCTCGTTCAGGTCACGGATGGGGCGGCCCCGGACAACGTGGCGCTCGTTGTGTTTGCCGGGCTGCCGTCGACGGCAGCATTCGAAGCGGCCATGTCGGCGCATCCCGGTCGCGCCGTGGCGCTGATCGCCCCCAGGCAACTGGGGATTCTGCGGCGCCTCGCCGGCAGCGCCGGTGTGACGCCGTACACGTCGCGTCGCGCGACGATGACGGCGCGCGCGCACGACGAGCGCCTGCGCAGCGAACTGAAGGCGGCCCTCGCGGCCGCGTACCCGTCCCGCGAAATCATCGCGCTGGAACCGCTGCTGGCCGAGTACGATGGTGTGGAACTGGCCGGCGCGGCCATTCGCCTGCTCGAGGCCGCGCGGTCCGTGGCGGCCGCACCCGCTCCGGCGGCGCCCTCCGCAGGACCGGCGATCTCTGATCGCCCGTCCCGCCCGGCGCGCTCGGCCGACCGCCCCGTGCGTTCGGACCGTCCGAGCCGCCCACGCGATGATTTTCCGCTGAAGGATCCGCGCGAACGCCCGAAGCCGCGGTATGAAGACCGCACGGTGCGCCGCGACGACAAGCCGCGCCGCGCCCCAGGTGCGGGCGGCGGCGACCGTGAGGAGCGCCCGACACGCAGCTTCGGCGACAAGCCGCGCCCCAGCTATGGCGACAAGCCGCGCCCCAGCTACGGCGACAAGCCGCGCCCCAGCTACGGCGACAAGCCGCGCAGCGGCGGCAGCGACCGGCCACGGAGCAGCTCGAGCGACCGGCCACGCAGCGCCGCCAGCGACAAGCCGCGTGGCAGCTACGGTGACCGCCCCAAGGGCGGCTTTGCCGACAAGCGGCCTGGCGGGTCCGGGACGAAGCCGCGCGGCACCTTCAGTGACAAACCGCGGAGCACCGCCCCGCGCCGACCCCGAGACGATCGATGAACAGCACGTTCCAGCTCACCGGCGGGTGGGTGGAGGTGATTGCCGGATCGATGTTCAGCGGCAAGAGCGAAGAGCTCATCCGTCGCGTGCGTCGCTCGATGATCGCCAAAAAGCGCGTGCAGGTGTTCAAGTCGCACCTGGACAACCGCTACTCTGGCGTGTTCAGCGTGGGATCGCACGACGGACGCACCGTCGATGCGATCCCCGTGGACTCCGCGTCGCAGGTGGCCGTGCGGCTGGACCCGTTCGCGCAGGTCATCGCCATCGACGAGGTGCAGTTCCTTGACGATGGCATCGTGGACGTTGCCGCCGACCTCGCCCTGCGCGGGCGGCGCGTGATCCTGGCGGGCATCGACTCCGACTTCCGGGGCGAGCCCTTCGGTCCCATGCCCAAGCTGATGTGCCAGGCGGAGGTGGTGGACAAGTTGCACGCCATCTGTGTGATGTGCGGGGCGCCGGCGAGCCGCAACCAGCGGCTCATCGACGGCAAGCCTGCGCACTGGGACTCGCCCCAGATCATGGTGGGCGGCACGGAGAGTTACGAGGCGCGCTGCCGCGCCTGCCACAAGGTGCTCAAGGGCGACCAGCCGAGCCTGCTGTAGGATTGTCACCGAGCACGACGCGCGACGACGGACATCCGATGGCACGGGTGTCCGTTTTTCGTGGTCAGGGCGCGGCTTTCACGCCGCGCAGTCTTGTGAAGTACGCCGTCAGCAAGGCGGTCGTCTTCACCTGCCGCGCATCGACATCGAACGCCTTGACCGGACGCACGACGGTTCTGGCGAGGGGGAAGTACGGCGGACGCCGGTTCTGCAGCTGGCAGGGATCCAGCTCGCGCAGCGGGCGCAGTCCGCTGTTGGCCGTGGCCGTGTAGGGCGAGGCATAGGTCTTCATGACCGTCCCCCCCGTCACGTGCAGGCAGCCGCCGGCCGCGGTAAAGCTGCTCCCCTCGGGACAGGTGTACACGGGATTCGTCGCCGTGGCGACGTTGGGGTTGAAGGTGTTGAACGACCCACCGAGCGCCATGACGGTGCCTTCGAAGCCGAACTCGCGGTTCCCACCGAGGGTGAGCGTGTACCCGGCGGTCGTCGAGGGGGTGTCGTACACGCGGGGCCGGTTGATCACGTTGTCGCTCACCATGATCGAATCCTTCGCGATGAGACCGAAGTTGTTGCGGCAGAGATTGGTGGTGTCCGCCGGGTCGGAGTCATAGCGGACGTCGTCCTGCAGCGTGGCGACGCCGTTGACATACACGGTGGCGCGGCCGCGCACGGTCCCCGACAGGAAGATCCGCCCGTTGACATACACGACGCCCCGTGAGCCCGGGTTGTACGTGCGGTGCAGCGGGAAGAGATGCTGCCGCTCGACATTTTGGCGCACGGACGCCGGCAGCGTCCCGGGGAGATTGTTGCCACCGGAGTACGTATCCCAGTACCCCATGTACACGGTGTCGCCCGTACATCGTCCGGCCGCATCGCTCTGGTCCACCGGGCAGGTGAACGAGTACTGGGTGAACGTGGTATCCTGTCCCCCATACTGCCGGCCTGCGCTGGCACAGGCACTCGACGAACCCCACGTGTATCTCGTGGCCGGGATCGTAAACCAGTCCTGGGCGCACCCCGAATTGATCGTGAACCGCTCCGTGTTCACCAGATACGGGCTCCCCTGCGGGAAGCAGCGCGCCGTGGGGAGCTGCGCGATGTGGCGAATGGCCGTGCGGTCGAGCGCCGCCATCGTCGAGGCCTCTCCGCCGCCAATCGACGGATACGCGCTCGTCTGGATGCGGCTCCGCACCCACGACACCTTGTGCATGACGACGGGAAAGAACTCGCGCTGATATCCACCGCCCGACTTGGGGATCAGGTAAAACGCGCCGCACTGGTTCAGCATCACCTGGCTGTTCAGGGAAATCGGCGTGCCGGTGAAGTTCACGGAAAGCCGTGTGGTGTCCCCGCCACCGACCCAGTAGTACCCTGACCCCATGAAATACGAGGACGGATACAGGTGAAAGACCTTGAAGAAACCCTCCGTTGAGTCTGCCACCCCATTGCTGTTGACGTCGATCGTGAGGAACTCCAGGCGCGACCCCGGCATCGCGGTCGCGGTAGCCGCGCCCGACACGTCGACTGCCCCGGAGGTGGCACGCGTCCCCGCACTTCCCCCCGGCAACGACAGCGAGAGGCTGGCTGAGCCGGCACGCGTCTGGAATCCCGGCTGCAACTCCGCGGCCGTGGGATACGGAATCGCGCGCGCCCCGCCGGTGGCGCTCACCGTGTCGGCCCACTGGCCGAAGCCGCTGATGGTCCCCGCCGAACTCACCGTATCGTTGAACACGGGGTACGGCGATCCTGCACTGGCCGCGATGAAGCGGTTGTTGGTATGCACGCGCCCGGGCAGGTTCTCGCCGGCACCGATGCTGGCCGAGGAGGGAAAGTCGTCGGCGAAGAGCGAGTAGCTCGAGAACGATCGCTGATAGAGGTCCATGCGCCGCGCCAGCCGAAGCCCGCTGGCATCGCTGACCGTCGCCAGGAGCGTCACATACGGCACGTAGACGCCGGACGTGTCGCCGGTGTTCCCGGCATACAGGTTCACCGTGACACCGGTGAGCAACGCGCCACCGCTGGTGTAGACCGGCTGGCTCGTCAGCAGCTGCTTGAACCCGGTGTCGTACAACACCAGGGTGTTGTCGCGTTGCAGTCGCGATTTGCCGAGTTCGAGGGCGGTCTCCACGGCGAAGGCGAGGTCCCGGTCCTTGTCGTGGAAGCGGCTGAGCAGCCCCGAGCTGCTGGTCATGTATACCGCTGACATCGCCAGCCCGGCGAGGGCCAGCGTCATGATGAGCACGAGAATGAGGGCCGAACCGCGTCGAAGAGGGCGCATCATGGAAATGTGACCGTCTCGGTCCCCGATCGCACGGCCCCCACGCCAGAACAATTGCGCGCGGCGAGTCCGTACCGGTACGTGCCGGCGACGGTCGGCAACGCGTAATCGGCATAGCGGTAATTGTTCGCACCGAGCGCCGGCTTGCTGCCGATCGGCGTCCACGTGCTGACTCCGCTCAGGCGACGGTAGAGCACATACTGGCGCACGTCCCGCGGCGCCGTGGAGTCGCCCGGGACGGCCGACCACTCCAGGCGCACGCCGAGCTTGTCCCCGGCCGGCGCGGTCTCCTCCGTCACGCCCAGGGAGTCGGGTCTGTCCGGCACCGCCCCGCAGCGCGGCTGCAGGAACCGGAGCGCATTGCGCAACTTCACGATGGTGAAGAGCTGGCGATACACGTTCACCCGCGTGCGCGTGTCCCAGTACACCCCGGTGGCCCGCAACTGCACGGCCGTGATGGAATCGGTGCGCCCCTGCGCATCATCCCAGTAGAGCGGCAACGACGCTTGGGCAACGCTGGCCGTTGCTCCCGATGCGGTGGTCACGCTGTATTGGAAGAAGAAATTCGAGTCGGCGGGCACATACAGGTTGCGCGTGACCAGCGTGCTGTCGCGGTCATTGACGCGGCGATACAGCACATACACGTTCGACCGCCCGCCGGCAGTGTCGGCCCGCAGGAAGTACTGGATCGTCTCGGCCGTGCTCGTGGTCCCGTTGGGCGTCAGGTACGCCGCCGTCGGGTAGGTCTTGGTTGACGTGCGCAACGCGCTCGCGCGCGACACCATCCAGCTCTGCGTCGTCAGCGTGTCGAGCGACGCATCCCAGTACGACGTGTTCGGGTCGCTGGCCGGCGTGCGCCCCTGTCGGTTGGCATTGAACGCAATCGCGAAGGGCGCCGCCTGCACGATCAGGGGCTGCCCGACTTCCCCCCCGGCGGAGCGCAAGTCGGCCTCGATGCGCGCCACCGCATACCGGGCGCTCTGGAAGGCGTCGAGCCGCCCCGCGCCGGCATCCAGGGCGCGAGTCTGCGCCTGAAAGAACGGAATGGCAATGGAGAACACGAGCACGGTAATCGAGACGGCAAAGATCATCTCGATCATGCTGAATCCCGCGCGGCGGCGTACGGCAGGCAGGGCGGTCATCAGAACGCGGCGATGACCAGCGACTTCCGGACGGTCGTGCTGGTCGGCTGGTGGGTGACGGTCACGGTTACAGTCAGGTAGTCGGCCGTGCTGGTCGGCCCGTTGCGCACCACGGTCGTGGTGCGCGTGTGCCCAATTGCCTGGGTCATCGGGGGATTGGCGGCAGTCGTGGCACTCGTTTCCACCGTCCCGTCGAACGTCGCGAGCAGCGTCAGGTAGACGCGGTGCTGCGCCACCACCTCCAGCCGGGCGGTGGCCAACTCGCTCGCGATCGCCAGGGCCTCATGGTTGTTCGTGAGGCTCTGGAACCGTCGGGTGAAGTTGGAGAGGCCAATGAGCACGCCACTGAGGATCATCACCGAAATGATGACCTCGATCAGCGTCATGCCTGTTCGGTTCCGGACCTGTGGCGTCATTGCCCCTTTCACCTCTCGCAGGAAAATGGCGAGGGCATAGGGGGCAACGCCAGCCCTTTTTGCCCCTCCGCCGGGATCGGTGGTAAGTTCATGGGTCCGTCGCCGCCGACGACTCATTCCCAACCGAGACCCATGGGCGTCATCGCCACGCTGCTTCCGCTCGACCGTTGCCTCCAGCGCGTCCACGGCGCCGTCAGAGGGCAGCACTCCGTCACGCCCTGCCATGGGTGGGACGAACTGTTCACGGCCTGCGCCCGCGAGCCCGTACATCTGGCCATCGTCGACCTCTTCGCCGACGGGGCGGCGAGTTTCGAGCGCATCCGACAACTGCGCGCGCGCTTCCCGCGCCTGACGCTCGTGGCCTACGTCGCGGCCACCCCCCAACGCGCCCGCGACCTGTTTGACGCGGGGCGCGCCGGGCTCGACGGGCTCCTGCTCGTCGACCTCGACGATTCCCCCCAGGCCGTGCGCGCCGTGGTCGAGCAGGCGGAGGCCCGCGGGGTCGCCGCGCTGGTACGACACCGGCTGGCCCATCTGGACCCCACCGCGCGCGACGCCGTCCTGCTTGTCATCACGCGGGCCCATTTGCGGCTGACGTCGCACCGTCTGGCCGAAACGGTCTCCGTCTCCAAGAGCGTGCTGCTCGAACGGCTTCGCGCCGAGCGTCTCCCCGCGCCACAGAAACTCATCGGCTGGGGGCGCCTCATTGTGGCCGGCCAGATGCTCGACGACCCGAAGCGCAGCGCCGATGGCATTGCCCGCGCCCTCGACTTCCCGTCGGGCTCGGCGTTCCGCAACATGTGCCAGCGCTATGTCGGGGCCACCCCACTGGAAATTCGCGAGCGCGGCGGCGCGCGCTACGTCACGGCGCAGTTCCTGCGCGCCATCGGCCGGGCCGAACTGGCTCAGGGCCTCGAGGAGCACGACCCCGCATGAAGTTCAAGACCATCATCGAACCGTTCCGCATCAAGACCGTCGAGCCCATCCGGCAGACCACCGAGGCGCAACGGGTCGAGGCCTTGGGTGATGCGCACTACAACGTCTTCAAGCTGAAGGCCGAGGACGTCCTGATCGACCTGCTCACCGACTCGGGGACCGGCGCCATGTCGGTCTACCAGTGGGCAGGCATGATGAAGGGCGACGAATCGTACGCCGGCGCGCGGTCGTTCCTGGCCTTCGAGCGCGCGGTCCACGACATCACCGGCTTCACGCACGTGATCCCCACCCACCAGGGGCGCGCGGCCGAGCACATCCTGAGCAGCGCGATGCTCAAGCCGGGTGACATCGTCCCCAACAACACGCACTTCGACACGACGCGCGGCAACATTGAGCACCGTGGCGCCATCGCCCTCAACGTCCCGATCGCCGAGGGACACCAGCCGCAGGTCCTGCACCCCTTCAAGGGGAACATGGATCTCGAGGCGCTCGAACGCGTGCTGCGCGACAACCCGGGACGCGTGCCGCTGGTGATGACCACCGTCACCAACAACTCCGAGGGCGGCCAGCCCGTCAGCATGGAGAACATCCGCGGCACGTCGGCGCTGGCCCGCAAGTACGGCGTGCCGTTCTTCATCGACGCCTGCCGGTTTGCCGAGAACTCGTGGTTCATCCGGACGCGCGAGCCGGGCTTCGAGGGGCGCGCGCCAATCGACATCGCGCGCGAGATGTTCGCGCTGGCGGACGGCTGCACGATGAGCGCCAAGAAGGACGGGATGGCCAATATCGGCGGCTTCCTGGCCATGAACGATGACGCGCTCGCTGCGCGCTGCCGCAACTCGCTCATCCTCACCGAGGGGTTCCCGACGTACGGCGGCCTCGCGGGGTACGACCTCGAGGCGATCGCCGTCGGGCTGTACGAGGCGCTCGACCCGGACTACCTGGCCTACCGCATCCGCTTCGTCGAGTACATGGCCGAGAAGATGGTCGCCGCCGGCATTCCGATGGTGCGCCCTGCGGGCGGGCACGCCCTGTACCTCGACGCGCGCGCCTGGCTGCCGCACATCCCGCCCCTGGAGTATCCGGGCTGGGCGCTGTCGTGCGTGCTCTATCTCGAGGGGGGGATTCGGGCGTGCGAGATCGGCTCGGTGATGTTCGGCCAGCAGCCGGACGGCAGCGAGAAGGCATCGGACCTCGAACTGGTGCGGCTCGCCTTTCCGCGGCGCGTCTACACGCAGAGCCACATGGACTACGTCTGCGAGGTGCTGCTGCACGTGAACACGCTGGCGCCGCGCATCCGCGGCATGCGGATCGTCGAGCAGCCCCCCGCCCTGCGTCATTTTACGGCGAAGTTCGCTCCGCTCGTTCCCGGCGTCATCGCGTAGCGTCGTCGCGTAGCGTCGTCGCGTAGCGACGTCGCGCCGGGTCAGGGGGTGGAGAGGACCCAGCGCGCGCCGACGTAGCGATAGAGGCGCGTGCGCCCGGTGGAGCCGGCCAGTTCGACGGCCCGCAGGGCGTCCGCCCTGCCGTTCGGGACGCCCACGTAGATGTACGCGTCGCCGCTGGCCGACCCGTTCGGGTAGAACGTGATCATCGGCCCTGCCGCCGTGGTCGTAATGGCGGTGGTCCCGGTGGCGTAGTACGGCGTGGCCGCGTCCACCGTGGAGGTCGGGATCGCGAACTTGGCTCCCTCCGCCAGCTTCCACGACACCCCATTGGCATCGTCGGCCAGGCCGTTGTCATTGGCGTCCGGCAGCACGAGCAGGCGCGATGACGCGTAATCGATCACGACGAGCACGTTGACGTTCTTCCGCACCGCGGTCTGCTGGGCCGAAATGAGCGTCTTCTGCACCAGCCGCCCGTTGGCGTCCTGCCGGAAGCGCAGGAACGACACCTTCGGCAGTACCATCGCCGCCATGATGGCGATCAGCGACAGCACCAGCACGACTTCGATGATGGTATATCCGCGGGAGCGTGGCACAGACGAACAAGTTGCACGGGGGACGTGCGGGGCGCCATCGTTCCCCATGCTCGTGATTGGACTGACCGGAAACATCGCCGCCGGCAAGTCGGCCGTCGCCCGGCACTTTGCCGCGTGGGGAGCCACGCTCATCGACGCCGACCTGCTGGCGCGCGACGCCGTCGCGCCCGGCACCCCGGCACTGCGTGCCATCGCGGAGCGCTGGGGCGCGGGGGTACTGGCCCCCGACGGATCGCTCGACCGCGCGGCGCTCCGACGCATCGTCTTTGCCGATCCGGCCGCCCGCGCCGACCTCGACGCCATGGTCCACCCGGAGGTCGCCCGACTGCGCGATGCGGCGGTGGCCGCGGCCGCCGCGCGCGGCGACCCGCTGGTGATCTGCGACATTCCCCTGCTGTTCGAGGCGGGTCTCGAGCACACGGTGGCCGGCATCGTCCTGGTGGACGCCCCGCGCGCCACGCGCCACGCGCGCCTGCTGCGCGACCGCGGGCTCGACGCCGCCACGGCCGACGCGATGATCGACGCCCAGTGGCCCAGCGAGTCCAAGCGCGACCGCGCCGGGTGGGTGATCGTCAACGACGGATCGCCCGAGGAACTCGAGGTGAAGTCGCGCGCCGTCTTCGACGCGCTCTCGGCTCTTGCGGCGTCCGCTTGACCCCCGGCGCACGCGCCCGGTAAACTTCACGTACACCACGTTTCATCCGGAGCCGTCTGTGTCCTCGATTCCTGCCGATCTTCGCTACACCAGCGATCACGAATACGTCAAGCCGACCAGCGACCCGTCCGTCGTCCTGGTGGGCATCACCGACTACGCCCAGGGCGAACTCGGCGACATCGTTTACCTCGAACTGCCCAAGGCCGGCGCGTCGTTCGGCGCGCACGCCTCCTTCGGCACCGTTGAAGCCGTCAAGGCCGTGTCTGACCTCTTCTGCCCCATCGCCGGCGAAGTCCTCGAGGTGAACACGCGCCTCGATGGCGAGCCTGCCCTGGCCAACAGCGATCCGTACGGCGATGGCTGGATGATCAAGATGAAGGTCAACCCGGCCGATGTCGCGGCGCTGATGGATGCGGCCGCGTACACGAAGCATCTGGGATAGAACAGAAGAACGCACGAACGCACGAACGCACGAACACTAGAAAGCCAAGAGCGCGAGACCGACCC
>CANNKR010000045.1 GCA_947504615.1 Gemmatimonadota bacterium
GCCATAGTCGTTTCCGAATTCCGATTCCGCAATCGCGTTCCGCCTTCGTTTTCGAAAATAATCCGCCATCCGAAATCCGATTCATATGAAGAAGTCCCTGATCCCCATCGTCGTCCTGCTCGCCGCCGCCGGCCTGTACTGGGCCGTCAAGACCACGATCTACAACAGCGCGCACGAAAGCACCGACAACGCGCAGGTGGACGGCTCCATCGTCCCGGTGCTTGCCAAGGTCGGCGGCTTCGTGTCGCAACTCTCGGTGATCGAAAACCAGCCGGTGAAAGCAGGTGATGTGCTCGTGCACGTCGACTCGAGTGAATACGTGATGCGGCTATCGCAGGCCCAGGCCGAGTACGATGCGGCCGCATCCATTGCCGGCGTCCGCGGCATGAGCGGGCAGGCGGAGGCGCAGATGCGCGGCGCCGAGAGCCAGCGGCAGGTGGTCGGAGCGCAGATCGATGCCGCCAAGGCACAGGTGGCCAAGGCCACCGCCGATCTGGCGCGGATGCGCGAACTCGTGGGCAAGCAGATCGTCAGTCGCCAGCAGCTGGACGCGGCGCAGTCGGCGTACGATCAGGCCACGGCGAGCCTTCAGGCCGTGGAACGTCAGGCCCGCTCGGCCGACGCGCAGATGAGCGGGGCGCAGGCTGGCGCCAAGCTGGCCAATGCGCGCCTCGCCGCCGCGCGCGCGGCGCTGGACAACGCCCGGTTGCAGCTGGCCTATACCAAGGTGAGGTCGCCGCTGACCGGCGTGGTGTCGCGCAAGCAGGTGGAAGTGGGGCAGCTCGTGGCCCCGGGCCAGCCGTTGCTGACCATCGTCGACGGCGCGCACACGTGGGTGACCGCCAACTTCAAGGAGACGCAGCTCGGCGACGTGCGGGTAGGACAATCCGTGGCGCTCGAGATCGATTCGTATCCCGGGTGCGACGCCGAGGGCAAGGTGGAGAGCCTGGGCGCGGCGACCGGCGCCCGGTTTGCGCTGCTGCCGCCCGACAACTCCACGGGCAATTTCACCAAGGTGGTGCAGCGCGTCCCCGTGCGCATTGCGATCACCAAGGGGTGCGGCGATGCGCGGGCGCTGCTGCCCGGGCTGAGCGTGGTTGCGCACGTGAAGGTGCGCTAGCGCATGAGCACCACCCCGCACGCCGAGGACAAGTACAAGTACAAGTATCTCATCGCCATCGCCGTCACGATGGCGGCGATGCTCGAACTCATCGACACGTCCATCGTGAACGTCGCGATTCCCCACATGATGGGCAATCTCGGCGCCACGCTCGACGAGATCTCGTGGGTGAGCGTCGGCTACATCATCGCCAACGTCATCGTCATCCCGATGTCGAGCTGGTTGTCGGCGTACTTCGGGCGTCGGCGCTACCTCACGGGCTCGATCCTGCTCTTCGTGGCCGCGTCATTCTTCTGCGGCGCGTCCACCACGCTGCTCCAACTGGTCGTCTGGCGCGTCATCCAGGGCATTGGCGGCGGCGCCCTGCTGTCGACGGCGCAGTCGACGCTGTGGGAAGCCTTCCCGCCCGAAGAAGTGGGCATCGGCCAGGCGATGTTTGGCGTGGGGGTCATGGTGGGTCCGACGCTCGGGCCCACGCTGGGCGGCTACATCGTCGACACCTGGAACTGGCCGTGGATCTTCTACATCAACCTGCCGCTCGGCCTCATCGCGGCCGCGCTGGTGTGGCGATACGTCCGGAACTCGGAGCATCAGGAGCGCGCCGAGAAGGTGGACTGGCTGGGCATCGGGTTGCTCACGGTCGCCGTGGGATCGCTGCAGTGGATGCTCGAGCGCGGTGAGCGCTACGACTGGTTCGATTCGAAGCTCGTGACGGCGCTGCTCGTCACGTCGGTGGTGTCGTTCGCCTGGCTCCTCTGGCACGAACTGCACACCGACGAACCCGTCATCGACTTTCACCTGTTGAAGAACCGCCAGCTCGCCACCGGCGTGCTGATGGGGACCGTGCTGGGCTTCGCGTTGTTCGGGTCCATCTTTGTGCTCCCCGTCTTCCTGCAGACGCTGCACGGCTTCACCGCCAACCAGACCGGCATGGTCATCCTCCCGGGCGCCATTGCGTCGGCCATGACGATGGCGGTCATCGGGCGGCGCCTTCGGCTGCTGCCCGACGGGCGGCCGGTGATCCTGCTGGGCGCGTCGTTGTTCATGGTTTGCATGTGGCAGCTGTCGGCGCTCACGTTCGACAGTGGCCGGGCCGACCTGTTCTGGCCGCTCATCATGCGCGGCGTGGCGCTTGGCTTGATTTTCATCCCGCTGAACTCCATCGCGCTCGCCGAACTCGAGCCGCGCGATCTCGCCCAGGGCACCGGGCTGTTCAACCTGATGCGCCAGCTGGGTGGCTCCATGGGCATCGCCATCATGGCGACGATGCTCAGCCGGTTCACCAAGGAGAAAAAGGGACTGCTCACCGATCACATGGTGGCAATCGCCCCCGACGTGCAGGCGCGCCTCGAGGGACTCACGCACGCGCTCACGGCCAAGGGCGCAAGCGCGGGCGTTGCGCATCAGCAGGCCCTGATGATCATGGACCGCACGGTCACCGGCCAGGCCAGCGTGCTGGCGTTCTCGCGCATTTACTGGATCAGCGGCCTCGTGCTGTTGTGCGCCACGCCGCTGATGCTCTTCTGGCACAGCGGACGTCCGCGCGGCATGCCGGTGCGCGGCGGGCACTAGCCCGCCACCAGCCGGCTGGCCGGCGAACAGCGGCTGACACGTGCCGGACGTAAGTTTTCATCATGTCATCCATCAACGCGACGACCCTTCTGGCGGCCACGCTCCTCGTGGCCGCCCCGCTGGCGCAGGCAACGGGGCAGAACGCGCGCGGACGCGCTCCCGCTCCGTACGTCCCCGGTACCGTGTGGGAGCATCGGGCGCCCGCCGCCATGGGCATCGACAGTGGCCAACTGGCCGCGGCCATCGCCTTCGCCGTGAAGAGCGAGGCTCGCGCACCACGCGACATGGAAGAGAGCCACTACCGCACCTTCGGGCGCGAGCCGTTCGGCCAGGGTATCGGTCCCTTCAAGCCGCGCGGCGCCCCGACGGGCGTCGTGCTGCGCGGTGGCTACGTGATCGCCAGCTGGGGTGAACCCGACCGCGTGGACATGACGCACAGCGTCACCAAGAGTTTTCTCTCGGCCACGGTGGGTCTCGCGTTCGACCGCGGCCTTGTCCCCTCGGTCCTGGACACCGTCTGGAAGGCGCAGGCGCCGACGTACACGCTGCGCCTCGAGGCGCCATCCGAGCCGGGATCTCATTTTGGCCAGACGATGTTTCTCGACCCCTGGAAGACGCCCCACAACCGTACCATTCGCTGGGACGACCTCCTCCGCCAGACGAGCGACTGGGAAGGGACACTCTGGGGAAAGCCCGAGTGGGCCGACCGCCCGTCGCAGACTCCTGCCGACTGGACCACGCGACCGCGCGCCTCGGCCGGCACGGTGTACGAGTACAACGACGTGCGCGTGAACGTCCTCGCGCTCGCGGCGACCAACGCCTGGCGTCGACCGCTCCCAGAGGTGCTCGACGAGTACCTGATGGCGCCCATCGGGGCGTCGCGCACCTGGCGCTGGTACGGCTACGATAACGCCTGGATCACGCTCGACGGGCGCCCCGTGCAGGTGGTGAGCGGTGGCGGACACTGGGGCGGCGGGATGTTCATCAATGCGTGGGACATGGCGCGCTTTGGCCTGCTGACTCAGCGGCGCGGACTCTGGGGCGATCGGCGCATCCTCTCCGACGCCTGGGTCTCCATGTCGCTCACGCCGACGAAGCCCCAGCCCACATACGGTTTCGCCAACTGGTTCCTCAACACCGACCGCAAGTGGATGCCCAGCGCGCCCGCCAGCGCGTTCGGACACGTCGGGAACGGCACCAATCTGGTCTTCGTGTCCCCCGAGCAGGATCTCGTGATCGTCGTGCGGTGGATCGAAAACGGCGCGGTCGACGAGTTCCTGCGCCTCGCCCTCGCGTCGCTCACGCGGTGAGGGTGGCGCCGTCACTTCTCATGCGCGGCCGGCCGCGCCTCACGGCCGCGGCTAACGGTCGCGCCCGGTTGCGTGTTTGAAACAACGGATGCGAGAGCCCACCCGCGAGTCGGCAACTGACGCAGAAGAAACGGCGTTGGTCGAACGCGCGCGACGCGGCGACCCGGCGGCGTTCGATGCGCTGGTCCGTCGCCACCTCCCGGGCGCTCTCGTGGCCGCCGAACGGTTGTTGGGTGACCGGGCCGATGCGGAAGACCTCGTGCAGGATGCATTCCTGCGCGCCCTCGACCGCCTCCCCCTGATCGACCCCAACCGGCCCTTCGGTCCGTGGTTCTTCACTTTGCTCCGCAACGTCGGCATCAACCAGTTGCGCGCCAGGAAGGTGCGGTACACCGAGCCCGAACCGTTCGATGCCGCATCGCCGGACGCCCTGCCGGACGAGGAACTGATGCGCGCCGAAGTGCGGGAACGGTTCGACGCGGCGCTGGCCGCGTTGACGCCGAGGCAGCGGGAAATCGTGATGCTGTTTGAAGTCGAAGGCTGGAAAGGCGCGGAGATTGCCGAACACCTCGGCCTCACGCCCGAGAACGTGCGGTGGCACCTGCACCAGGCCAAGAAGAGCCTGCGTGTCACGCTGCAACCGCTGCGGGACTAGAGGACTTCATGACCGACCATCCAACGTTCGGACCCGACGACGATTTTTCTCAGGATCCCGCCCGGGACGCCACGCTCGGCCTGTTCCTGCGCGAGGCACGATTGCGCGAACGCATTGCGGTGGCCGCGCGGCGGCGGCGGATGCGTCGCATCGACACACCGTGGTACGGATGGGTGGCGCGCTACGGGCGCGCCGCAGTCCCCATTGGCATCGCTGCCGCGCTCATCGCCGCCGTCGCCCTGAATCGCTCCGTGCGCACCGAGGCGGAGTTTGCGGCGCAGTCGGCGGCGGCGTCCGACTTGCGTGGTGCCGTGGCCGGTGGATCGCGCGCAGCGGTCACCGACGCGGTCATGGGGCCCGACTCCACCGAGTTTCTCATTGCCATGGCGGTCGAACGATGAATGACGATTCTTCACTCGCCGCGTCTGATGACGCGCCGCTTGCCCAGCCGTCGCGCGCCACGCGGTTGCTGGCCGTTGGGGTACTGGTGGTCGTCGCACTCGCCGGCGTCATCGGCGGCATCGCACTCGACCGCACGGTACTGCGCCAGCATCAGTGGGAAGGCCGACTGGCACGCGGCACTGAGCGTCGGGCGGGGCCACGCCGCCCCAGCGCCATGCTGGGGGCCGACCTGAAGCTGACGGAAGCACAGGCCGTGCGCATCGACACACTCATCGAATTGCAGATGCGCGGCTTCCGCGACATCCGCCAATCGACGCAGCCCGCCATCGACTCGCTGATGGCGCAGACCCGGCGCTCCATGGACAGCATCCTTACCCCCGCGCAGCGAACGATGCTCGACTCGGCGCGCGCGCGGCGCGAAGCCGAGTTCAAGAAACGATTCCCCAACGGCGGGGCACCGCGCGGTGGCCCGGGCAACTGGGGTCGAGGCGCGCCAGTTCGACCGTGAGGCGCTTTCACCACATCATCGCCGTCCTGCTGCTGTTGATGGCGCCGCGCCTTGCCGCGGCGCAGGTGGGAAGCACAACGGACATCATCACCGGCACCGTGCGCAACGCCGGCTCTCTCCCCGTAGCCAATGCGCGGGTCGAGGTCATGTCGGTGGAGACGGGGACGACGCGCATTCGCACCACGAACGAGAAGGGGCAGTACACGCTGCTCTTTCCCGATGGGGGCGGCCAGTATCGCCTGACGGTGCGGGCCATGGGTTTCGCGCCCGCGTCGTTGAACCTGAACCGCCTCTCCGACGAGGATCGCCTGGTCGCCGACTTCCGGCTGTCGCCCACGGCCGTGACCATCGGCGCCATGGTGGTGAGCGCCCGCCAGACGCCGCGTTCAAATGAAAACCAGCCGACGCCGGGAAGCACCGAACGCGCGCTCTCGGGTGACCAGCTCATGCGCCTGCCGATCGATGCCTCGGATCCCAACGCCATTGCCGCACTCTCGGCGGGCGTGGTGGGTCTGGCCGGCTCCGACACATCGTCAGCCGGCTTTTCCGTCGCCGGCCAGCGCGCCGACCAGAACCTCGTGACGCTCGACGGCCTGTCGTTCGGCGGCAGCGTGCCCAGTGAAGCCGTGCGCAGCACCCGAGTGATCACGAGCACGTACGACATCGCCAGGGGACAGTTCACCGGCGGACAGGTCGCATCGACCTCCAAGGGCGGCACCAACGACCTGTCGGGGTCGTTCGCCTACGCGTTGCGCGACCCCACGCTCGAGTTCGCCACCGGCGACGCCACCGGGGCCACGTCATTCAGCGGCGAATACACACAGCATCAGGTGAGCGGCGGCATCGGCGGCCCGCTGGCCCGTGACAAGACGTTCTGGTTTGGCAGCTTTCAGCTGCGCCGACGCATCGACCCGCTGCTATCGCTGCTTGGCGCGGGCACGCAAACCCTCGAAGCGCTGAACGTACAGGCCGACTCGGCGGCGAAATTCCTTTCGTTGCTCACCCGCTACGGGCTGCCGTTGCGCAACTCGCTCGTCCCCGACGATCGCACCACCGACAACCTCACCGGTATCCTGCGCCTCGACCAGCAGCTCACCGAGGCGCACTCCCTCTCCGTGCGGGGCAATGTGTCGGGGAGCATTCTCGACGGATTCCGCAGCACGGCGCAGAGCATCCCGACGCACGCTGGCGAACAAAAAGGGAGCGGCGTCGGCGGAGCGGTCTCGCTGTCGTCGGTGGTCGGCCAGTTCCTGAACGAGTTCAAGGGGTCGTACGCGCTCGATACGCGTGGCGCCAATCCGTACCTGCGCCTCCCCGAGGGGCGCGTGCTCGTGGGGAGCACGCTCTCCAGTGGCCAGATCGGGTTCGCCGGACTCGACTTCGGCGGCAACTCCGCGCTGCCCAATGACAACCGCTCCACCCAGCTCGAAATGACCGACGAAATGTCGTGGCTCTCCGGCGGCGGCAAGCATCGGTGGAAGCTCGGCGGGCTGGTGAACCGGTCCGGCTTCAACACCACCGCCGGCGCGAATCGCAACGGCAACTTCCAATTTCTGTCGCTCGCCGACCTCGACGCCAATCGTCCCAGCCAGTTCACGCGATCATTCGCGCCCGGACAGCGCACGGGCGGTGCGGTGACCAGCGCCGTGTATTTCGGCGACATCTGGCGCCCCAACCGCGCGTTCCAGCTCACGTATGGCGTGCGGGGTGAGGGCAGCGCCATTGACGGCCAGCCCGCGTACAACGCCGACGTCGAATCCAGGTTCGGGTTGCGCACCGATCGCATTCCCGCCGATGTGCGGTTGAGTCCGCGCCTCGGTTTCACGATTACGCTGGGGCTTCCACCCGACACGGGACGTCGCGCCAATCGCCCCGGGCAAGGTGACCGCGGTGGAGCTGCTGCTGCTGGTGGTGGCGGTGGCGGTGGCGGTGGTCGCGGTGGTCAGGGCGGCGGCCCGGGTGGTGGTGGTGCGGGGGGCTTGGCCGGATTGATGGGCGGCGTGGCCGGTCAGCAGCCGCCGCAGATTCCGCAGCCGTGGATTCTGCGCGGCGGCATCGGCGATTTCCGCGGCCGCGCGCCCACCCAGCTGTTCTCATCGGCCATCGACGCCACCGGCCTTCCGGGAAGCGAGACGCAGTTGGTGTGCGTCGGCAACGGCGTCCCCATTCCGGACTGGGCTGCGTATCTGGCCAACCCCGCGAGCATTCCGAGCACCTGCTCCGATGGTTCCGGGCCGGGCGTACCGCTCAGCCGCACGCGACCGAACGTCACCGCGTTCGACCCCGCGTTCGCCACACCGCGCTCTGTTCGCGGCTCCTTCGGCGTCTCCAAGCGATTCCTCCAGCGCTACAACACGAGTGTCGATGCGTCGTATTCGCTGGGCACCAGCCTGTACGGCGTGACCGACCTCAACCTGGCGCGGGCACCGCAGTTCTTCCTGACGACCGAAGGGAATCGCCCCGTGTACGTGCCGGCGGGCACCATCATCCCGTTCTCGGGCGCCACGACGCTCACCGCGTCGCGCCTGCACCCGGAGTACGGCTACGTCTTTCAGGTGGCGTCGCCGCTCGGTTCGCATACCGCGCAAGTGACGGCTAACATCGGCGGCAACTCGTTCCGCCAGCTCGTCTGGAGCCTGTCATACACCTTCACCCGGTCCACCGACCAGTCGTCGTTCTCGGGTGGCAGCGCGCAGGGTGGATTCTCGTCAGCCACGACCAGCGGCGATCCCAACATCATCCATACCACCACCAGCGATCTCGAGCGCCGCCACGGCATCAACGGCTCGCTCACGTGGCTGGCGCGTCCGTGGATCGACGTCACCGCGGTCCTGCGGGTGCAGTCGGGACAGCCCTACACTCCGCGCGTCGGGGGCGACATCAATGGCGACGGCATGCGCAACGATCGCGCCTTCATCTTCAGCCCGACCGCCACGGCCGACGCCGAACTGGCCGCCGGCATGCAGCGCCTGCTCGACGTGGTGCCGGACGCGGCCAAGGACTGCCTGCGGTCGCAGATGAACAGCGTGGCCGGCCGAAACAGCTGCCGCACACCGTGGTACACGTCGCTCGACATGCAGCTGAACTTCCGCCCGCAACTCGGGCCGATCATCGGCCGGCGACTGCAGGTCCAGGTCGGGCTCGTGAACCCGCTCGCTGGCATCGACCAGCTGTGGCACGGATCGGACCACCTGCGCGGGTGGGGACAGCCCACGACCGTCGACCACACCCTGCTCTACGTCCGGGGCTTCGACCCGCTCACCAACAGCTTCAAATACACCGTCAACGAACGGTTCGGCGGCAACGCGCTGGCCCGCTCCGCATTGCGTAATCCGTTCCAGATTTCGCTGACGGCACGCCTGCAGGTCGGTGTGGACCGCCAGCGCCAGTTACTCGAAGGGATGTTGAGCAGCGGCAAAACCAGCGCCAGCAGCCGGCCGGCCATGGATCTGCGTGCGATGGTCCGTCGACTCGCACCCAATCCCATCACGCCGCTGATGGACCTGAAGGGCATCATCAGGCTGTCCCCCGAGCAGATCGGCAAGCTCAAGCTCATTGGCGACTCGCTCGACGCCAAGACCGAGGAACTGACCAAGCGGCTCGAGAGCGAAGTGCAGAAGCAGGGCAAGAGCGGCGGCGACACGCAAACGCTCTTCCCCAAGCTCCAGCCGCTGCTGCAGGAGGCGCGCAACAACTACCTGCAGGCGACCCAGGCCATCCAGAAGGTGCTGACCGCCGAGCAGTGGGCCGAAGTGCCGGAAACCGTCAAGAACCCGTCGCTGCGACCGGCGGGCGGACCGGCGGGACGGCGGCCGGATGGGGCGCAGGGCGCCGGAGGGGCACGTCGAAATCCGTAGGCACTCGCGTATCTTCCCCTCTCGTCCGTCATCTACCGTCCACCGTCCACCGTCTCCCGATTATGCCCCTCGATCGCGCTGCCGCCTGGGATCTCGTCTGCGAATGGACCCAGAGCGAGTCCCTCCGCAAGCACATGCTCGCCGTCGAAACGGCGATGCGCGCGTACGCCCGGCAGTTCGGGGCCGATGAAGAGGGCTGGGCCGTCGCCGGCCTCCTCCACGACTTCGACTACGAACGCTTCCCCAACGACGCGCACTCGGCCACCGAAGAGCACCCGGCGCACGGCGTGCGGCACCTGCGGAGCCTGGGTGTGTCCGACGAGACCTGCACCGCCATCATGGGGCACGCCGACTATACCGGCACACCCCGGGACACACCGATGGCCAAAACGCTCTTCGCGGTGGACGAACTCTGCGGACTGGTGACCGCCGCCACCTACGTGCGCCCAAGCAAGAGCATTCTCGACCTCGAAGCCTCGTCGGTGAAGAAGAAGATGAAGGACAAGGGCTTCGCCCGCGGCGTCTCGCGCGAGGACATCACCCTGGGCGCCGCGGAACTCGGCGTGGAGCTGGACGCGCACATCGCGTTCGTGGTGGACGCCCTGCGAGCCAATGCCGATGCGTTGGGGTTGAAGGGCGCGTGAGCGACGGTCAGTGCGCGGGGTACCGGGGTCCGGCTCAGGGGCAGAAGGCGGGTCGGCGCTCAACGTTTCTTCGAGGTCATCCGTCTCTTATCTTGCACCCCGTGACGAGACGCGATGACAGCAATCGCCTTGCGTCCGGCGACCGTTCCGCCCTCCGGCACCTTCCGCCGACGCGTGACGACGCCTGACCGCCCCGACGACGAGAAGGCGCTCGTTCTTTCCGCCCAGTGCGGTGAGCTCGAGGCGTTTTCCGAGTTGGTCCGCCGCCACCAGCGGCGGGCCTATGCCGTGGCGCGCGCCATCGTCACGACACACGAGGATGCGGAAGACGCCGTGCAGGACGCCTTTCTGCACGCGTACCGCGCCCTGCACCGTTTTCTTCCTGACCAGGCGTTCGGGGCCTGGTTGCATCGCATCGTCGCCAACGCCTCGCTCGATATCACGCGCCGTCGCAAGGTGCGCGATGCCGACGAGCTGCCCGAAACCATGGCATCGCCCTTTCGCGATCCGGCGGAGTCCGACGAACTGCGCCTGCGCCTCCGGGGCGCGTTGGCACAACTTCCCGAGCGCCAGCGTTCGGTGATCGTGTTGCACGACGTGGAAGGGTTCAAGCATTCAGAAATAGGCAAGCTGCTCGGCATTCCCGAAGGAACGGCACGATCCGACCTGCACTACGCCCGGTCGGCGCTGCGCCGCCTCCTTCAGACACTTCGGAATCCCCAATGACCAACGACCACCCATCAATTCGACTGATCGCCGACGACGGCGACGCGGAACTGACCCACTCACTGCGCGCCCTCTACGCGGCCCCGGATTCGGACGGCTACTGGAGCGCGCTCGAACAGCGCATCATGGATCGCATCGCCGGCGGCGAGACGCTCGACGCCTGGTGGTCCGTCCCCACGCAGTGGACCCGCCTCGGGCTCATCGCCGCCGGGTTCGCCCTGATTGTCGCCGGCTCCATGTTCCTGCGCTCGCGCGCCGAACAGCGCCAGATGGCGTACGACACGCTCCTGGGACCGGCCGCTGGCGGGCCGACCCTCGCCATCCGCGACGCCCAGACCGAACGGCAGGCCACGATCAACTATATCAACGGCCGGTAGCCTTCAGGCTCCGCCTCCACTCGCTGACCGATGACGCGAACAAAACTACTGGCTCTGGCGTTTTATCTCGCGGCGGCCGTCACTGGCGCCGCCGTCGGCGTGGCCGTCGACCGCCTCGTCGTGCGCACCGGCACCCCCCGGTACTCCGCCAAGGTCATGCGGGACCGGTTCGCCGGCGACCTCAAGCTGTCGACTACCCAGCGGTCGGCCGTCGACAATATCCTCGATGCGCGGTTCCGGGCAGAGTCCGTCCTTGTCGTCCCCATTCGCCCCGCGCTCGACTCGCTGCGGAGCGAGGCTCGACTCAAGATCTCGGCCGTACTCACACCCGAGCAGCAACGCGTGTATGAACAAATGCAGCGGGACCAGAAAGCCCGCGCGCAGGAGAAGAAATGAAGCGTGTGACGTCCTTCCTGATCGCCGTGCCGTTCGCCCTCGCCGCCCAACAGCCGGCGGGTGATGGCGCGCGACCCATACCGCTCGACGAGGCCGTACGCCTTGCCCAACGCAATAATCCGGCCGCCGTGCAGGCCCACAATGCGCTGCGCACCACCGCCGCGGCCGTGCGCTCGGCGTACGGCGCCTACATGCCGTCGCTGAGCGTCTCGGGCTCCGGCAACCGCGCCGGCGGCGAGACGTTCTTCCAGGGCAAGCTGGTACCGTACGCGGGATCGCCGTGGTCGTACTCGCGCGGCTATTCCACCAGCCTCGAGTTGTTCGATGGTGGACGCCGCTGGTACAACCTGAAGTCGGCGCAGGCCAACGTCGACGCTGCCGACGCCAGCGAGACCGCCCAGCGCTACAACGTCTCGCTCCAGGTGAAGCAGCAGTACTTCGCCGTCCTCGCGGCGCGCGAGAGCGAGAGCGCGGCGCGACGCCAGCTCGAACAGGCAGCCGAGCAACTCAACTCGTCCACCGCCAAGGTGCGCGCCGGAGCGGCGACCAAGAGTGACTCGCTGCGCAGCGCCATCCAGGTCGGCAATGCACGACTGGCCCTGCTCACGGCGCAGAACAACCTGCGCGTCGCCAATGCCGGGTTGACACGCCTGGTCGGCGCCATGGATGTCGTCACCGCCTCACCGGCCGATACCGCCGAGATGGGCCGCATCGTCCTCGACAGCGCCGCCCTCACGGCGCTCGCCCTGGAAGGACCGTCGGTCCGCCAGGCCGAGGCGGCACTCGGCGCCTCGCGCGCCGCCAAGAAGGCCGCCAGGACGCCGTACATGCCGACCATCACGTCGTCCTACAGCCTGAGCGGCAATAACACATCAGACAGCTTCGACTGGGGCAGCGGCCGCATTCCCAAGCAGAACAGCCTCCGCTTCTCGTTGAACTTCCCGCTCTTCAACAACTTTGCCCGCGAAGAAAACGTCACGCGCACCACGGTGGCCGAGGACAACGCCATCGCCTCGCTGCGTGACGCCAAGCTCGCCCAGCAGCAGTCGCTGGTGCAGTACCTCGGCGCGTTCCGCACCGCCGAGCAGCGCGTGGCCATTCAGTTGGCCACGGTCGACGCCGCCGAAGAGGACCTGCGCGTGCAGCAGCAACGCTATGCACTGGGCGCCTCCGTGTTGCTCGACCTGCTCACCTCGCAGACCACGCTCGACCAGGCCCGCGCCGCGCTCATTCAGGCGCGGTATGACGCCCGTATCGCCAAGGCCCAGGTCGAGGCCCTCGTCGGCCGCGACCTCAAGTAACCTGACACCGACCGACGCCCCTTTCGGAGCACTCGTGAACCGCCGATCCCTGTTTGCACTCGCTGCCCTGGCCACGACCCTCGCCTGCGGCAAGAAGACCGAAAAGACGGTCCCGATCCAGACCGCCACCGTCTCGCGCCGCGACATCGTGGTCGACGCCACCGCGACGGCGATCATCGAGCCCATCAACGTCGTCGAGGTCAAGTCCAAGACCGCCTCGGGCCAGATCACCAAGATGACCGTCGAGGTCGGCTCGTACGTCAAGCCGGGCGACCTCATCGTGCAGATCGACACCCGCGACCTCACCAACGCCGCGAATCAGGCGCAAGCCGACTTCGAGGCGGCGCAGGCGAAGATGACCACCTCCTCGTCGCAGAAGAAGCGCTCGGACGACCTGTTCAAGCAGCGCATCATCACCGCGCAGGAGAACGAGACCGCCAACCTCGACTACGCCAACGCGACCGCCGGCATGGTTCGCGCCCGCACATCGCTCGATCTGGCACAGCAGCGCCTCGAGGACGCCACCGTGCGCGCCCCCGTCGAAGGCACCGTGATCGACAAGACCGTCTCGCTCGGCCAGGTCATCCAGGCCGGCACGTCGTCCGTGGGCGGCGGCTCGACCATCCTCAAGATGGCCAACCTGCAGCGCGTCCGTGCCCGTGCCCTCGTCAATGAAACCGACATCGGGCAGATCATGGCCGGCCAGGAAGCCACCGTCACGGTGGACGCCTTCCCCGATCGCCCGTTCCGCGGCAAGGTCGAGAAGGTCGAGCCGCAGGCCGTCGTGCAGCAGAACGTGACGATGTTCCCGGTGCTCATCTCGCTCAGCAATGAAGAAGGGCTGCTCAAGCCCGGCATGAACGGCGAAGCCGCCGTCCTCGTCGATCGCCGCTCCAGTGTGCTCGCCATTCCCAACGACGCCGTGCGCAGCATGCGCGAAGTGCAGACCATCGCACCGGTGCTCGGCCTCAACCCCGACAGCGTCAGCGCCAAGCTCAGGGCGTCGATGGGCGGCGGCATGGGCGGTAGCCGCGGACCGGGTAGTGCTGGCAGCCGCAGCGGCGGCGTCCGGCCCAGTGGCGGTCCTGGCGGTGGCGGCGGCGACAACCACTCGCAGACCAGCAATGGCGAAGTGGACCTGCTCCCGCAGGGCTTCGACCGGCAGGGTGGTGGCGGTGGTGGATTCCAGCAGGTGGAAGTCACCGACGCCGACTGCAAGAAGGTGACGGACGCCATGAAGAAGAAGCCGGCGGTCGCCAAGAAGCTCGATGATCTCCGCGAGAAGATGCGCAGCCCCGACGCCGATCGGCGCGCCATGATGGGCGAGATGACGGCCATCTACACCGAGTTGGGTGTTGATTCCCGTGTGGCCGGCGCCTGCCGGCGCAAGGAAGGTGGCAATGGCGGCGGAAACAGTGGCGGCGCGCAGGCGGCCGGCGCGGCCGGCGCGGCCGGCGCGGCCGGCACTCGCGGTGACCAGGCCGGACGTGCCGTCGAAGTGCCCCAGGCGCCGGGCCTGCGTTCGCGCAGCCGCTCCGGGCTCGTCTTCGTGCAGAAAGCGGATTCCACCTGGGAGCCGCGGATGGTGCGCCTCGGCGTGGCCAACTACGACTACACCGAAGTGCTCGACGGCCTCAAGGAAGGCGAGAAGGTCGCCCTGCTGTCGGCCGCAGCGATGCAGGCCCAGCGCCAGGCAGCCAATGACCGCGCGCGCCAGATGATGGGCGGCGGCAGCCCGCTGGGTGGAGCGGCCGGCGGTGCGCGCCCCGGTGGTGGCGGTGGCGCACCGGCAGCGCCGGCTGCGGCCGCACGGCCGAGGGGATAGTCGATGCTTTTCGGTGAAACGATCGTCGTCGCGCTCGGCGCACTCCGCGCGAACAAGCTGCGCTCACTGCTCACGATGCTTGGCATCGTGATCGGCGTCGCCGCGGTGATCGCCGTGGTTGCGCTCGGGCGTGGGGCACAGAAGGCGGTAAACGACCGTATCTCGGCGCTTGGCACGACGCTGCTGACGGTCAGCCCCGGGCAGGCCCAGGGCATGGGTGGCGTGCGTACCGGTGGCGGCAGCGCTCGGCTGACCATGGAAGACGCCAAGGCGCTCGAGGATCGCGGCGAGAAGATCGTGGCCGTGCAGCCCGAGATGTCGGGGCAGCTGCAGGTGCAGTTCCTCAACAAGAACACCAACACGCAGATCGTCGGCGTCACGTCGAATTATCCGCAGGTGCGCAAGTACGAGTTGGCCTCGGGCCGGTTTTTCACGACCGCCGAGGACAACTCCCGTCAGCGCGTGGCGATCGTCGGCCCCACGGTGGTGGACAACCTCGGACTGCAGACGCCGGAGGCGCTCATCGGCGAGACCGTGCGCATCCGCGGCATCCAGTTCACCGTCATCGGCGTCTACAAGTCCAAGGGACAGGCCAGCCCGTTCAACAACCCCGATGATCAGGTGCTGATTCCGATCACGACGGCGCGCTTCCGCGTGCTCGGGCAGAACCGGGTGCGGTCCATCAGCGTGCTGTCGCCGTCGGAAGAGGACATTCCCGAGACGATGGCGCAGATCCAGAAGATCCTCCGTCGGGAACACCGGATTCGTGCGGGCAAGGAAGACGACTTCAACACGCGTTCGCAGGCCGACTTCCTCAGCACGCTGGGCGAGACCACGCAGGTGTTTTCGCTGCTGCTGGCCGGCATCGCCACGGTATCGCTGATCGTCGGCGGCATCGGCATCATGAACATCATGCTCGTCTCGGTCACCGAGCGCACGCGCGAGATCGGCATTCGCAAGGCGCTCGGCGCCACGCGCATGAACATCATGTTCCAGTTCCTCGTCGAGGCCGTCGTGCTCTGCCTGGTCGGCGGTGCCATCGGCATCATGGTGGGGACTGGGGGGGCCACGGCATTCACCAAGCTCATGGGCTGGACCACGGAAGTCGGGTCCAGCGCGGTGCTGCTCGCCTTTGGCTTCTCCGCGGCCGTGGGCGTGGTGTTCGGCGTCTACCCGGCACGGCGCGCGGCGACGATGGATCCCATTGTGGCGCTGCGGTACGAGTAGCAGGCCTCCGCTCGACGGACAACGGGAAACGGACAACGGCGACCAGGGCACCGTTGTCCGTTTCTCGTTCGCCGCGTGGCCTGATCAGGGCTTCTTCGTGGCCTGTGCCGCGTCGACCCGACGAATGATCTTGAAGACGAAGGGAAGCTCCACGAGCTGACGGACTTTCAGCGGTCCGATCGCCGCCGGACGGAACTTCATCCCGGGCAACGCGTCCCGGACCGCCGCACTGAACAGCGGATGATTGGCCTCCACGAGCGTGAAGGATTCCGGATCCGCACGCCCGGTGGTATCGACGACGAACCGCACGACCGCCACGCCCTCGATGCCCTGCGCCTGCAGGATGGGCGGATACACTGGCGCCGTGCTCTCCGGATCGCGCATCGCCGCCGAATCCACATCGGTGAGCGTGAAGGCATTCTGCGCGCTGGCCGCCTCGCTTAGCGGGACCGGCGCATTGTCGACATCCTGTCGCGCATTCGCGCCAACGGTCGGCAGCGCCTGTGTTCCGTTCTCCACCGGTCGCGCCGAGGCGCGCGGGTCGCCGGCGCGTCGCGAGTCCCATCGCGCCTGGGGCTCCGACGGAGGCCCGCCCTTCTTGTCGGGCGGAAGCAGGAATCGAACCGCCAGTTGGATGATCGACTGTTGATCCTGCTCATTCTGCCGCACCGCCTCACCAGAGCCGACGATGAACGGCAGCACGAACAGCAGATGGGCCGCAATGCTGACCGTCGCGCCGAAACGGGGGCGTTCCGGACTCTGGGGCGGATGCAGCAACACGTCGAACACGGGCGACCTCCCGGGGGGCTGGTCAATGATCATGCATGCCCGGTCTTTGGACAACAGCAGGGGACAAATAGTTCTCTACGGCGGTCGACTGGCCCTTGATTTCGATATATCTTAGATATATCTTTCATTCGTAGTAACGCAACTCCTTTCTTGCTGGGCAAAGCCCAGTGGAGGACCAGATGCCGTTCGGACATGGAGGGTGCCGCCCGCGAGGTGCTGGGCGCGGTTGGGATGGATTCGTCACCGACCTGGACCTCTCGGGCTTCATCGGGAAGATGGCGGGGCACTTTCGCGGCGGGCCGTTTCGCGGCGGCCGGATGTTCGAACATGGTGACCTGAAGTTCGTGATTCTGTCGCTCCTCGATGAACGCCCCCGGCATGGCTACGACATCATCAAGGCCATCGAGGAGAAGTCCGGTGGGACATATCAGCCCAGTCCGGGAACGGTGTATCCGACCCTGACGATGCTGGAGGAGATGGGCTTCGCCCGTGCCCGCGCCGATGACGGGGGCAAGAAGGTGTACGAGATCACC